>JALLOL010000014.1 GCA_027717875.1 Acidobacteria bacterium AH-259-L09
TCCTGGGTGAAGTAGCGACCGATCAGGGGAAAGTCCGTGCGGGTGGCAAGCCAATGCCGCAGCGGTTCCCCCGCCAGCCAGTCGCTGTTGAGCTTTGCCACCCCTCCGTAGAAATAGACAATCCCGATCTGGGCTCGCAAAAGCCACAGTGCCCAGGCTGGCGCTGTATCAGAACGACGGCTGGGCCGGCGTAGCGCATCCAGTGAAAAGGCCCGGTGCGCTGGGACGAAGATCAACAGGAAGCTTATCAGGCAAACGAGGTAGAAATGATTCAGGTATCGGGTCTTTTCCAACAAGAAGCAGTAGGTAAATCCCAGGAAAAATAAAGTGGTGCTGAAGCGGTAAAAGAGGCCCAATATGATCAGAAGGGAGAGTAAGCCCAGGGCATAAAAGTGTAGATACAAGCCGTCGCCTGGCCACGGCTTGATCCAATCGAACCCCCAGTAGGTGAAGCGGAAGGTGGGCGCCATCCAGACAGGAGAAATCCAGTTATGGCTAAAGTAACGCCACACCTCCCAGAGCATGATGGCGCCAAAGGCAATGCGGAAGTAAACCAGGGATGCGATATCGACTGGCGCCAGAAAACGTTCCCAGAAGCTCGGCGGCGCGCTCGCAGCCAGGTTGTCAGAACCCTTCGTTGTCTTTCCCAAAGTGCTGTTTTCCTGCCTCCGTCGGATAAGTGTAAGGGAGCTCCACTTCGCTGATTCCTAAGGAGATCGAGCAAGCAATCGATATTATACCAGCTCACGGGAACACAAATAAATCCGACGAAAAACCGTACTTATCCTAAAGCTCTCCACATACCCACATTTTCTCCAAAACCTTACGCTCTCAGACCCCAGCTTGAGCATTTGGACCCGCTGCTCCTTCCCGGCTTCCGAGTTTTCAGTAGATGTCCATAGCCGAGCAGCCGGTGTTTAGAAATCGGTGTCCTGAAAGGCCAGTGTGCGAGCGGAGATACGGAAGCGAAAAACGAGCCGGTAAAAATCGACGTCACGAATCCGCCGAGTTCGTCGGACGTTCCGACGTTTCTGTAGCATCTCTGTCAACTGATCAAAGCCATCGCCATAGGCACGAGCAAGAGTACGGGAATAATACCCACAGAGAGGCTGTCCCGCAGTGGAAAATGGCGCACCTGTTGGATTCGATACCCGGCTCTTCCGAGTAGGTGCAAGAGCGAAAAAGTACTGTAATTGTACATATGCCTTGGGCAATCCAAACCATACCAGCGAGACCCGAAAATCTTGGCTTGCAAGCTTTGAACATTGGGCACCTGAATGACAAGTTTCCCCGGTTTGCGCAGGAGCTTCTGAATATTTTTGAGGTATCGAAACGGATTCGCCATGTACTCGAGAGAGTGAAAAAGGGTCAGGATATCAAACCTTTCACCTGGTGCGATCAAGTCCTGTTCCACACCCTGGAAGATTCGTCCCGGCGCGTTGCGTTCTCCAATTCGTGCGGCCTTCTCGGACTGCTCAAGTCCATAGGCATCAAATCCCGCCTGGAGGGCCAGCTTCACAAAGGTCCCAGCGCCACAGCCGATGTCGAGCAGACGACCTCGCCCATCGGGAAAAAGTGAGAGCAGGAATCGCAAATGATCGTGTCGAACCACCCACTCGCGATATGCTCGTTCAAGAGACGAAAGCCTCGCCGCACCGACTTACGGATCATGCCGCTTTTGGCGTCCCTCTGCTCCCTCCGAGGTTTATACCGGTAATCTCTGTGACCTAACACTGAAGGCTGAACTGTCACCTAACTTGAAGGAGGCCCTGTCCGCCGCGAGTGAGAATCTTCGCGAGTTCAGGGTGATTAGTGGCTGCTGGTTTCTGCGCGATGGGGTAGCCTACGATAATTCTCTTTCTCTGGGCGAATCAGGGCCTTTTCGCGTAGTTCGGCTCTCACCGGGTGAAGCAACTGTTGATCCGGCTTCAACCGGGAAGCCGAGCGGTATCAACTGGGGGAATCCTTTTTCACCTGCACAACGAAAACAATGGCCTGGGTCTTCGCCTAACGGAGGGCCTTGGGTTGAGCCTTGTCGCACTTGAAGAAGCCAGTGTCACGACCTTGAAAATGCATGCTGAAAAGATCGAGGATGGGCGCTGGTACCGCCTACAGGTGTCAATAAGGAGCAACCACTTCGTATCGAGTGTTTGAAGCAGACCTGCCGGATAGCTACCGAGCGGGTGGGATGGGGCTCTTTCGAGAGCGGGGAGAAGGCGTAGCGTTTCGAAATCTTTTGGTTAGTAGCGAAGCTGGGCCCATCCCGGTGCATCTCGATTTCACCGACACACTACTTCCCAAAGATCAAATCGGTTAACGCCTTAACATCCTCGAAATTCACTTTGCCGTCGCCGTTCACATCCAACCCCGAAAATCCGGAAAAAGTTCCCCCTCCCACGTCTTCCACTCGATCGCCGTCCCCATCACTGATTTCCAGCATGAGGGCCACCAGGTCGGCCGCATTTGTCTTTCCGTCTCCATTCCCGTCGCCAGGCTCGGAGAAAGGGGCACCAACCGTTGGGCTTACGTACACGAAGTACCCCTGTTGGTCTCCAAAGGCCCCTGTCAACACTACCCACACGGGATTGGTAGCTGTTGCCGTGTAGAGTCCCTTTCCTACTGCGGAGCTACTAGATCCGCTATTAGGAACGAAGTGCAACACCTGATCGGGGACGGTGCTCGTCAAACTTGTCGAGGATGGCCCGGTGACGGTAACGGAAGTGCCCGCCTGCGGTATCAAGACATCGATAGAGAACTGGGCCCGACTCTCGAAAAAGAACAGAAAACTGGTACCGGGGTTGGTGGCCACGCCACCGTCGTTCCCCCCTATCATCTCTGCTCCGTGCTCCACAGAACCCAGGGGTTCAGGAAGGTACTGTACCTGTATTTTTTGGGTAGGACTGGCGGTGGTTATTTTGTAAAGATGGTCTTCCAAGAGCGCGGTCTCGGACGCAACGCCTCCCGCGGCCACTGTCCCGGTGCGAACCACCGTGAAGGGAGAACCAGGTCCCGGGCTGCTGGAAACTGTGTAGGAAGCCGCAGTGATACCAACGATCCGTAAGATAACCCCAGCGCCTATTGATGCACCCCCGATGGACGGGTCGTTAGGCGTGGAGGCGAAGATAGTGTTTCCAATGGTGCTCCCATCGGGAGCAACTCCTATGGCATCGTTGTTCCGGAGCCATCGTCCTTCCCACACCAGCACCGGAGAGCCGGCGGTCACAGTGACGCGGTAATGTCCCCTTCCTGTACCAAGGCTCTTCCCCGGCCCCTTACCCAGACCCGAGACGTTTACCGCGAACTCATCGAAATCCCCTGCTGGGACGAGCGTGGTGGCGACCGGAAGATCGTACAATCCGGTTCCCGTATTGAACTTTTCAATGGTCACGGTGGATGCCGTTGTGCCGGGGTTAATGATGACGATTTCTTCTGTCCCCTGACTTACCCCAAAGCCAACTCCATCGTCGGCATGGAATACAAATTTGGTGCCAAGAAAAGTTCGGTTCTCTGAGGCAACGAACCTGGAGGCCTCTCTGAAGGAATTATAGTCAGGGGTCACTAGCTCCCAGTTCACTGGCTTGTTGGACTCTAGTTTGAAGAAGTGCTGGGGCGCGGTAAGGGGACCAAACGTGATCGGCACATCCTTCATCGCTGCGGTCACTGTGAGGACAAGAGTGCTGATCTGAATAGGCGCTGTGGTTGAAGTCTCTTGAAAAAGGTTGAGGTCAGTGCCATTCTCTAGCGGATAGATAAATACCAACCCGATATTCCGGTTGTTCTGATCCCCCCACGAAGCATAGGTCACAACGGGGTTGGAAATGGGCACGGGGCTTCCTACATAATCATAGGTGATGTCGGGATAACCGCTGGGGTATCCCGCGGGATGCTGTTCCTGTCCGCTTGCGGAAGGAGCCAAAAACAACACAAGGATGCCGACGAGACCTAGTCTGGATACCTTTGCAAATCCGGATTTCATGGAATCCCCCTTCGTGGCTCAATGGGTACAGAAAGGGAAAGTTGGGCCCTGGAACTTACTTCTCCGCCATAACTTACCCTCGCTGTACTGTATTTAAAGTCCGACTTTTCTTTGCCCTTGGATTCTTCTCATGTGACTAACTTTTGTCGTCACCCAAAAGGCCACTGAACTGAGAAACGCACTTAGGGCTAACCACTCTCGGAGCTTTCAAAAGAGACTGCAGGAATTGCAAGTAATCTACACTTTACCCGTTAGAGCATAGCTACCAAGCACTAAGAATGCAAGTTTTTTGCTTTTTGAGTACACCAGATTGGCACACGGAAAGGCGCTCTGCCTGACCATTACGGAGTCAAAGCAATTGTCATTAAAGCTAAAATGCCACTCAGTAGCTGAGGATTGGTTTTCATCACAATATATGTCACCCTTGAACTCGAATTGGAAACTTGGCAATGAAAAGGACCCACGTGACGCATGTCAACGAGTGAGCTGACGGTCATTATTCCCACTTATAACCGAAAAGATCTGCTCAAAAACTGCTTGAAATCTCTCGGCAGGCAAAGCGCCCCTTGTCGAGTTCTGGTCGTTGACAATGGCTCGACTGATCTGAGCTGGGAAATGCTGGAAGAGGATAAACATGATTTTCCCCCCGATCTTCATTACCTCCGCCTGGGAGCAAATCTGGGCTTTGCCCGGGCAGTCAACGAAGGGATCAAGGCTTCTTCGACAGAGTTTATCGCCCTCCTCAATGACGACACAGAAGCTGATGAACATTGGGTTGAAGTAGGGCTCGAGGCCCTTATTAAGTTTAGTGATTACTCTTTCTTCGCCTCGAAGGTTATTAATTACAATCGACGCACTGTAATCGATTGCGCAGGAGACTGTTACGACCAGAAAGGTATTCCCAAAAAGAGAGGATTCGGAGAAGCGGTAGATAAGTTCTCGCGAAATGAACCTGTCTTGGCGGCAAGTGCCGCCGCTGCCTTCTATCGCCGACGCTTATTTGACGATATCGGCCTCTTTGACGAAGATTTCTGGATGTACCTGGAGGACGTGGATTTCAGCCTTCGCGCCCAGCTCTGCGGTCACCGCTGTCTGTATCTCTCCGATGCCATCGTTTATCACATCGAAGCCGCTTCGGACCCGGACCGAAAGTTATTTCAAGCACACTGGCCAACATTCGGTGGGAGCAAGGATGAGCTGTCAGTTGTCAGCTGTGAGTTGTCAGCTGAGACCGACAAGTGCTCATCCACCAGCGATCAGCTTTCGGAAGCACAACCGTACTACTCGCGCCAGCGTGTCTACTGGATCACGCGAAATCGGTGGCTGCTCATGCTCACCTACCAGCCCCTGCGCCATTTACCCTGGTTGGTTTACGGTTGGGCTCGGAGTGCCCTCTCTCACTTGCTTAAAATCGGCTTTCCGGGCTGCTTCCTGGCAGGACTATCGGCTGGAATCCTGAACACGCACCAAGCCCTGAGAAAACGCGCCGCAATGCGCCGCGTAATCTCGATGCGCATGTTTTGTCGTTTAATGAAAGAATGTATAGGAAGCCAACTACGACCTTAAGGCACCAAGATCAGCTGGTGGCTCCCCAAATTCAGATAATCTCCCACTAGGATCAGAGGATCGGTCTCTTTAACCTGAAAACTTCCTAAGAAGCGAACGCCCTCCAATGTTTTCTTGGCCAACGTGATTCTGCCACCAGAATCAAAAACCAAGAACTCTGCAGGATCCTTTTTCCGTGACAAAAATTCGAGCGACATGGTTTGGTAATCAAAGGGGATTGAGTCTAATTCTACAAAAACATTCGCATTTCCCACCGCAAAGGTGACCGAATTCTCCAGCGAGGAATCAAACACATTTAATCCCCTGCCCCCTTGACTCAGATTTGACTCAACTAATAACGCAGGCATAAAAGGCAGGACTAATTCCTTCAGATATCTGAACTCATCTCCCAACCTTTCATATATGGCTAAACGTGGAACACCTTCGAAGACAAGGACGAGATCCTTCTGATTGTCACCGCTGAATTCGAAGAAAGAGAGCCCGACAACATTTCCAGGCACACGAGTGGATGACACCCTCTGAAACCAAGCGCCGCCCTTTCCTACAAAAACCTGAACTAAACTACCTGATCTATCGTCTTTAACAACCACAAAATCGGCAATCTCGTCATCATTGAAATCGGTTGTGACAAGCTGCTCGCTCTCCAGGAAAACCAAAAAGCCTTTAGAAAGGAAAAGCTCAGCGGAATTATCTAAGATAAAGTCACTGCTCGAGTACTGAATGGCTCGGAATGCTCTGCGCTGATCACTTTCCGAGACTGCACCCAGCACCAGAAAGTCGAATGGACCACCCTCGGTCTCTTCTGAGGCCCAACCCCCCACTGCCAATTGGAAGGTCTCAGTTATTGCGTCGTCGCGCAGCACAGGTTCTTCCGGCATCTCGTCAGAGGCAACTTGTTCCGCGTCATTCAGGCCTTCCTCCGCCTGATCAGGGTTCAGTGCCTCAACAAAAGGATTACTGTCAAGTTCAGCAGACCCAGGGCGCATTTCATCAAAAAGACTGAGCAGGGCCAGCTGATATGCATAGTCCAGCCTCTCAAGCTTATCAGTAAGACTTCGCTCAAAAGCACTCCATTCGCGACCAAACCCGGTTCGATTTTTCGCACTCTTGCCTTGTGAATCAATTATGGAAACTCCAGCCCCTTTCGCTTCACTGCCTGAGAATAACTGTTCCTGAGCAACAGGAGGAAGAAGCTCAAATTCCAATGACGAAGCAAAATCTAAGTCTTCCATCCCCGAATGAAAAACTTGCTCAGAGGTCAGTCGCTCGCGCTTGGGGGCTTTCAAAAAAACATGCGCGGGTAACGTCGACCATTCTGTCTGATGCCCTTGGGAAGATACCCGTTGAGCAGTTGCGGCAAGGCGATTCCTGGCAGCCTCTTGTTCTGGGTAGGGCTCCGAATTCGGGGAGAAGCAGCTAAACGTAAAACTACCCAGGGCAAGAAGGTAAGCTACGATGTACCCAGGCTTTTGGGATAAATTTCTCATTTCTCGCCAGACACACTAACCCACTACCGTGTACGTGACTCTTTTATACACAAAAGGGCCGACACAAGTAAAGCGAAAAACCTACGATCAGGGTAAAGCCTAAGCAAACAGCGTGCCAATTTTATTCTGACCGTATACTGGGGACCATTCTATCCAAACCGCTGTCTGTTGAGTCACGTCTCAGCGGGCCGGTAACATTTGTCAGTAAACGCGCCTTGACACTGTAAACACGGGTTGACATCCTTTCCCGGTTCGGTGCGGTAGCAAACTCAGAGCAGTAAACCTAATGAACCGAATTGAATCGAGTGCTCAGATGGGAAAAGATTACTTCATTGAGATGGAATGGCTGAAATCAATTGGCCCGCAAAATCCCCAAACAGAGCAAAGCTTATGACCGAGGCATCCGCACGAACTCGAAAATAACCTCCCAGCTGACCAGTGACTTGCGGAATTAACTCAATGAGCAGGCGGGCCTGCTTTCCTCCAGGGGGAAGTGTGAAAGTATTACTTCCCACCTGTAATCCACTTTGGTCGAAGACCTCAACGGTTATATCCACCAAATCCGATTGTGGATTCAGAACGGCCACTCCTGTAAAAAATCCAAGATTTTGGGCGACATGTGCGTAAAGTGCGCTGGTTCCGCGCTTTAGGCCTAGAGACAAAGAGCTCGAAAGACGTCCGTCCTGGGTCTTGAAACGGACTGAGCCGTTCAGGCTCGGGACACTCTTGAAAGGCCCGACAAAGCTAGCTTGTACATCAATCCGAATAGAACCCGCAACCAGGTCGGCTGGTTGCTCTTCGAAAAGGGCAACCACACTGAAAATTCTCTGTTCTCCCGGCTGCAAGGAAATCCCAACACCTGAGGAGAGCGGATTTCCGTCGTTGTCAAAAGCGGTTAGCTGCAAGACAGCCTCTTTATTGAATTCTCTATTAATGATATTCAGTTCGGTGTCAAACCCTCCTCCAACAGCAAAGTGAGGAATCCAATGAACTTCCTGGCTAAACGCCGTTTGTGCGCTCAAAATGTTGATGGTCTGCTCATTTCCAAAGGACTCAAAAGCGATGATTGGCCTGCTGGCCATCCCTTGAACATAGCCTCCCCCGAGGGCTCCAACATCGATCTCCAGCAGCGTGGCAAGTTTTTCGGAAATCGTCTCCAATGGACCCAGATTCAGGGTTCGCGAAGCGATGGTGGTACCCGAAGTGTCCCGAAGCCGGAGTTCCAACTCTGTATCGGAGTCTCTCGAAGGGTTGAAGATATGAATCTTTGTAAAAGGTGACATCCCTTCTCGGCTAAGGTTGGGCAGGACGAAGTTCATCAATGCCATCTCGACAGCAATTGCCCCGTCGATGAAGGTGTTATCGTTGTCACCCAGGAGGAACAAGGAGGGCGCTCGACCCCGGCGAGTCTGAGCCATAATCGTTCCCAGGTCGGCTGAAAGGACGGCGGGCCCGAAGATCTCTTTCACCAATGCTGACTGTTGGCCTTGCGCAGGCAAAGTCAGTGACGCGGGATTGACAATGTCCGCTCCCTGGATCGATGTTCCGTCCCGGCTGATGGCTTCAAGCTCAACACTCAACTCAAAGTCCGATGGATTGGTGAACGCCACACCCATAAACTGGTCCTCGGTGAACAAGATGGGCAAAAATCCATCGAACTCGGGAAAGGGCAGCTCATCTTCGGTGGGGATAAACTGGGTGGAATAACGTGGAATGTTGGGCGTGTCCGAGGGGAAGAGGCTGGCTTGCAAAAACGCAACCGCCGAATCGAGGGGGGCCGTCTTGACCTCCACCGTGTAATTTATGTTGAAGGTTTCTACTTCTGAGCTGCTCCCTCCGCTAAAAGCGTATTCGATAAATGTGTTTCCCTCAGAAGTTGGGAGGGTCAGGAAGCACTCCTTTCCAACACCATCTTGGAGGTCAACACAGCCCTCCAAGTCGAGAGCTGTCAGAGTAGCGCTGGAATCGGTTACGGTCTCTGGGAAAGTCACTGAAGAATCGGCAGGCAACCCCCCCACTCGGATTCGAACCCGCGTCGCCACAGTCTGCCCGAACTCACCCACCTTACATGTAAAGTCTGGCTTTGCGATCAAGCATTCAGTGAAGGCGGACTCAAAACCTTCACTAATCTTGAAGCTCTTGGGTAGACTCGTTCCGGCATTTACGATGATCAGCACCGTGGTGGAGTCAGGCTCCACCGTCATGCCCGGCTTAATGCTATCCACCACAACCACCTCATTCCCGGGCAAGCCCTGGACCAAGAGCGCGTTTCCTATGGTGTTCAAGCTGGCTTTCACTTCGGAACCAGAGAATCCGTCGAGGGAAATGCGTACACCTTCCAGCTCCAAAAACTTGCCGGCGCTGGCCGTGGGCACAGTCAGTGTGATCACACCCTCCGCCTTGTCTACATCTATGGTAATCGGGCTCGGCCAAGTATCGTCCGCGGTACCAGGTGTGGCGTCGGGCCCCTCGAAGTCAACGTCAATCCCCGAGCCTGTGTCGTTGATAATGGGAAGACCGCCATAGCGGATCGTGATCGTATCGAAAATTGACCCATTCGAGGTCAGACGAATCTTGCCGGCAAGCTCGGCCGTGCCAGTGGCTATAGCTGCGAGCGACGTGCTGGAAATGTTGATCTGTCCGTATGCAGCGGAGACCCCTGCCGAGATGACTAGAAGTGCAGCCAAAGTCTTTTGAATCCTCATATATGGACTGCTCACGACTCAATCGGGAAAGATGTAGTATAACACCACTCACGGGAGGGTACCATACCGAGGTTCAGTCAGTTGAACGCAATGCCTCAGTCTCGTGGATCGTGAATATAACGAAATCACAGCCATTATTGGCCCGCAGGGGAAAATTGGAGGCTATGGGGCTGAGGAATGAAAACGATTTCAATGACCTAATCGCTCGGGGGGAACGATTTCTCCGCGGATCGGTGAAACAACCAGGGCTGGTCCCCCCTGGGTAAACCCATTGGAGTTCGTCACAACGAAATTGCCGTGGGCGTTTGGGGCACCGACTACCGCAAAAATGTAACCCGTAAAGCCCCTCAGCCGGCCTGCCGACACCAGCAATTCTGAAGCGAGCACTTCGTAGATTGAACCCGCCTTCAAGACACCTTCAGTCAAACCTTTTCCAGGAGAATCTTCTGACGTGGTGTAGCTAAAGCTTGTCGAATCATTGGCAAAGAAATAAAAGGTGATGGTTCCATCTTGAGGTATGGCGCCGAAATCACCGAACGGATCGGCCGTCGTGTTCGATATAAAAATCAGGGTATCAAACCCGACATCCGAGATTATGAATGGGAAGTGGAGATAGGTGGCGGAAGCAATGATGCTGAGGGCCGTAAATCCTCCTTCGGGCAGTAAATCCAATCCGAAACCAGGTCGCGCACTGCCGCCAATAGGAGCCAGCGAGACACCGACTCCAACCTCACCGCTGACAAACGGACATTGACTACGCTGCTCGCAGCCCTCGGGCAGGGAAGCATCCGTGCTGACCGTAAAATCGACTTGGATTTCCTCCACTTCAGTTAGATCCGAGTCGGCGATACTAAAAGATCTAGTAGGGTCGTCTGAGGTCAAGGTCAAATCTTGCGGAGTGATATCAATGGTTGAAGATGTGGAACTACCAACCTCAGCGGTCATGACAATCCCCTCGGGCAATCCGATCATTGTCAGCTGAATTTTTGTGCCATTGGTCGCGGATGAGCCAGTAGTGCTCACCCTCTTCTGAATCCCTCCAAATTTCACGAGATCAAATGCCTGCCAGGCGTCGGCAAATCCTTCTGTAACGAGCAAGGTTGCACTGGCATCTACCAGGCTGCCGTTGGTAAACATAGCGGCACTATCCGCGGCTGGATCCTCTGAGGGTGAGACAAAAATGCCTGGCAGAACACTTTTCGCCACGGTCAGCTCGTTTGGACCGGCCACACCGCCAATGGTAATTGCGTTGACTACAGTTTTTAATGCGGCCTTCACACTTGAGACGGAAGATCCGTCAACATCAATGCGGATACCTTCCAGGTCCAAAGACTGGCCGGCGGTGGCGGCCGGGACGGTGAGTGTGATCACACCGTCGGCGTTGTCCACATCTACGCTAGTCGGGACCAGTGAGCCACTGATCTTGATACCTGTGGCTGTGTTATTAGCCACGGGGAGGCCCCCGAATTCGATGGTGATGGTGTCGGCGATAGTATTGGAAGCCGCGCCTAAACGAATCTTGCCGACTTCCTCCGCCCGGCCGGTGTCGATAATCGTCTCGACTGGCTCACTGGTCCCATTGATCTGGGCGAAGGATCCATCCGTCAGGGCTAATAGGATAATCGTAGCCGCAAGAATGCCTCTTGTGCGCACTAGTTCTTCCCTTCTTACTCATCCCGACGTAAGAGTGCAATACAATTCGCTTATCTTACTTGATCGCACAGGGAAAACCAATAATTAAAATATGTCTGGTTATGCATTTAGCTGCGAAGCAGGTCGAAAAAACCCAAACAGAGCCGCGACTGTCAGAGGGTGTGGCAAACGTGATCAATGAAGGGGACTAGGGGAACTCGGGCAATAGCAAGATGTCGAAGGACTTACGACCTGCCACCGGCGCGGCCACTTGCAGCTGAATAGAACCTCCAGCCCAATCCATCGGGATGCGCGCAGCTTCCCATTGTAACTTGAGGGCAACACGGGAGCCGGGTGCAACCTTAGGAAGCTCATCAGCTTCCCACTCCACCTCCAAAAACTCAGCAGAGGGAATTACGCGAACAATTTGAAGTTCTTGATCTGTATTGTTTTCAATCAGAATTGTATGTGCGGCGCTGCCAGCGACGATCAGTCGCGCTGGAACAATCGCCACAGACGCTCTCACGTGACCCTCTAAGACAAATGTATGGTCTCGAGCGACCGATCCGTGACTGATAGACAGGGAGATTTCGCCCGATATTTTGCCTTCCAGCCCCTCTGTGAAAACCCCGAGGCGAAGTGTGCCCTTTCCTTGGGGCTCGACCTCGAACTCGCTCTTGTCAAAGGCGATCCAACCGGGGGCGCGGGTAATCTTCACCGAAAGCACGACCTGGCTGTCATTTCGATAGGGAATGTCTCGCCAGATGACGTCTCCCTGCTGGAGCGAGCCCAAAATGAGGCGCTTGGCCCTAATCTCAAATCGGCTCAGTTCTTTGGCGATCTTGCCCTCGTCTGAATCATTGATGCGAGCTGGTTGCCGTGATCTCTTGCCTCTCTTGGAGCGAAAAAGGTCCCTCGCATTCGACTCTTGAACCTGTACGAACCAATTCCCCGCTTGAAAAAGATAACGCTCTTTAACCGGCCACTTGATGGGACGGAAAAACTGGGGCGGTTGGATTGTGACATCGGTTGTCACTAGCACCGCTGTTGGATTCTCAAAGTGGATCGTTCGGATTTCGAAGGATCTAAAAGGGAGGCTCCTGCGGTTGAGGAAGTGATCCTGACTGGCGGGTTCCACATATTCCAAAGCTTCTCGCCTTCGCCCCTGCTGTAACAAAGACCAAAAGGCAGTCACACGCTCTCTTAGCAGGTTTAAATCAGGCGAGTTTTCGACCGTTTCACCAATCGCCTGAACAAACTCTATTGGCGCGACAGCAGCAATGATAAAATAAAGTACAACACCCCGAAGACTGCTCATGGAGAGCATTAGTTAGATATAAGTGAAATCAATTAAATACAGAAAGGCGAAAAACCCGAGTTAGCTCGTAGGGCAACGCTGGGAGGGGCAGGGCAATGAGCCAGCTTTGCCCATTGCCCTGCGGGAATGAATCCAATTAGTGAACCAACTGCTCGACAGCCTGAATACTCCGCGGTTCAGTCTCCACCGCCGGAATTACATAAGCGTTTATATTCTGCGTGAAGTTTGGACCGAACACGAAGCCACCACCGTGCGCATGGGTAAATTTGAAGACCCCAATAATATAAAAGGCGGTGCTGGTCTCCACGCCGGCCGTCTTCAGAATCTCTGAGAGGAGTACCGTGTACATTCCACCGGCGTCGATCTTACAAGCAGCACTGAGGCCCGTGTTGAACCCGGCCGCGCACAAGGCATCGACGGTGACAGAGAAAGATGCGCTTCCATCATTGGGCCACAGATAGAATGTTCCGCCTCCGCTCTGATCAGCAGCGCCGTTAGCACCAAAGGGGGTATCGGCGGTCGTGTTAGAGACATAGAGCCCCGAATCAAACTGTTCTGCCACATCGCGTGAGGCGAACGGCCACAAGAGATTGGTGCTTCCCGGAAGGATGTTAATCACTGCGACGGTAATCGTTTTTGCGACGAAGCTTGGAATCCCCGAATCTGGCGACAGCGTAAATGTAAAATCAATCGTCCCCACGGGCAAACTCGCAGGCACCTTGCTTGTAGTGACCGTTAATGTCAATTCCTCATCATTTCCCATATCCGTTGCTTTTCCGTCGGCGTCGTCGTCCACGAACGTAATCGTGAAGCTCGTCTCGCTACCCTTCAGTAGCGTATCACTTAGCAGTGGGTCAGTGACAGTATTATTGCTTGCAATGGCAAGCCCTAGTTCCAGGCCACTCGGAAGTGTGTCCAAGGTCACTTTGATTTCGACACCACTACCGGTTTCACCCGCGTTTGCCTCACCTTCAGCCTCGTCTTCGGACTTAAAGACGTCGTCAAGCGCCTCAGAAATAAGAATTGTTGCACCATCTCCGGGTTGTCCCGCTCCACCTCCGTCCACAACAATGCCGCTCTCCAAAACGTCGGCCGGGTCGTCCGTCTCGACTTTGAGACCATCCTTAATGGCAGTGATCACCTTCACAACGCGTGCCGGAAGGCCGTCGACTATTATCGAGTTAAACTCAGGAATGATCTCTGCTGTAATCTCTCCGCTCTCTTTGTTGGCCTCCAATCTAACGCCCCTTAGTCTGAACTGCTCACCTGCAGTGCCAGCCGGAACAGTCAGGAAAATTTCACCGTCATCGTCATCAATGTCGCCGGCGCCGAAGCTCGGAGGAGTGGTGTTCCAATTACCACCAGTAGTGTCTACAACGATGGTGATACCCGTCGTGCCAGTGTTGGCAATTTCTGCTGTGAACTTAATTAGAAGACTAGTTTCTGCGACGGTGGATGAACCCGCCCTTATGACAATATCCTTTGCCAGCTCTGCTTTACCGGTTGCAATGGCCTTTCCTGAGAACTTGCGGTTCCCTGCGGCAGTCGAATTCTTCGCCTTCTGAGTAGTCGCACTGAACTGCCCCCCAAGGACAGCCAATGGAAAAATGAGAATCATGGCAGCTACGATTACAATTCCCTTCGTTTTGATGTTCATAACAACTCCTTTCCTTAGATTCTTTAACTTAATTATGTTTACCAAAGCTCTCAAATTGCGATAAAGGTCCCGTAACACCCCTCTTTGGCACGAACAAAGAAGATGCTTTACTCGCTCAAAAGTCGCAAACTTTTTCGCCTTCCCAAACCGACCTTTTTTCTCCGCCTTTAAGGAATGACCAATTCGTTGCCTTCGATCTCGCCCGGCTTGATGGACTGAGCCGTAACATCTCCAAAAGACGGCTCTGGATCACGCGAAAACCTTACGCGTGCTGGACCCGACCCTTTCACCTTGAATCTGATCGTCAGCAATTTTTCCTCAAAGTCAGGGCCAAGCGGCGGTTCCAAAATCGCAAAGTCGCATTCCCCGTCCTTCTCTTCTGAATCACAACTGACGATGGCAAAAGTTATGGCGCCGGTGAGACTGATGGAGTCCGGGATCTCGTCCGGCATCTCGTCTCCGTCCAAGTCAACAGGGGGAAAGCTGCCTTCAAAGTCAGCGGTTTCCAACTTCAGGTGCTCCTCGTCGTAATCGATCGAAAAAACCTTGGCAGCAATTTCATCCGGTCCGCCTAGAGCTTTGTCGTCTTCTCCTGAGCGGAAAAACACTTCGGCCAGGAGAACCCCTTTTTTTGCGTTATATTTCAAACCGATGGAAAGGTCCGGCCCCGGAGGGGAAGAGCCCGGGGATGCTTCATCTGGATCTGGCTCCACTAGCCCCAGCGCAGCACAGTCCACACCCACGACGGTGGCCCCTCCATCGCTCAGCCGCTCAATAATAGGACAGGCTTTTACCGCATCCACAGGATTTCCCGAGACATCTACGAAATCCCCTGTGCCGAAGTTTCCATTTTCTTCAAGGGGAGCAATGTCTACTATGCGGTTATTCCGAAGACTGAGATTATGGAGATCGGGCGACCCAGCCAGAGCTTGGATGGTGTTGATCAAGTTGCTGTCCCCATTGAGAAAATCCACTCTGGTCAACTGAGCTACGGAACTCAGGTTGCGTAGCATGTTGTTACGCACATCCAAAGAAATAAGACTTATCGATGGCTCAAATCTTATACTCCGAATCAAATTGTTGGCAACGTTAACAAAAACCAATTCGGTCAGTCCCTCCACATTCAACTCCCCAGTGATGGAGTTGTTGCTTAGGCCAAGAAAACGCAAGTCTTTTAAGTTCGATAAGGAGGCGCTCTCCAATTGGTTGTTGCTGGCCGTGAGCTCCCTCAAAAGACTCAAATCAGCTACAGGACCCAGGCTGCTTATGGAATTGTCGTCCAACCGGAGCGTCACCAGATTCTTAATATTCTGTATGCCATCTATGACCTCAATGTCTTTTCCACGTGCGTCCAGCACGTCGAGGTCCTCCAGAGCAGCACAGGGGATGGGTTGTGCGCCCTCTAGGCCCAGCGCATCCCGCACTGCTGCTTCCAGTCTTGCATCATTGAAAGTGATTTCCGCTATGCATTCACCCTCCATCATTGTGTTGCTGGCATCAACCTCGTTGGCATCGTTAGCCACCACCACTAATTCAGTGACATCCGCCACTCTTTCATTGAAAAGGACACCGGGCGGGGCGAAGGGGTTCTTGGGAAGAATAATCACGTCACGGGTCCCCTCAGCCGGTGCGAAGGTGGTAAAAAAGCCATTTCTGGGATTCACCTGCACAATACGATCCAGTCCCGCTTCTACCACCAGCAAGAAACAGGAGAAGGGACAAGAGACTCCACGGCGGTAAAAGCCAGCGATTTGTTCGGGTTGACTCAGACCAAAAGCTACGACCTTGATCTCCCCGGTCTGTCTGATAATCGCACGAATTTCCCCGGCCCCACGAACCGAAAAGTAGATAATTCCTGTGCAGGCATCCACGGTCGCTCCGAAAGGTGCTGCCGGAATGGAGGCCTTTTGGGGGCGACGCTTCTTTGTGGTTAGCCGGGCGGCCGGCAAGAGGTCCGCCTCCAGCTGGTTTTTCGCAACCGTCGTGATCTTATCTTTTTCTGCAACTAAGAGGTTGCCACTGACCGAATCGATTGCCAAAGAGGTTGGTTCATTCAGGCCGGTGACTACATCCTTTATTTGTCTTGTGATGGGATCGAGCCGTATTACCCGTCCTGTCGTTTGTCCCGCGAGTAAGAGTAACTCCCTACCATTGGCAGCACTAAAGGGAATCATCTTTGAGATTCTTTCCTTCTCAAAGGAGGCCAATGAGAGCTTAGGTGCACCAGGAGCAAGCTCGAAAATCTCGCTATTGGTACTCTCTGTCTGGTTCTGATTCGCCCCAGGATAGTTAGTTCGTGCCGCGCCTAGAAGAGCCAACTCCGCCGTGTACAGCCTTTCCAGTGACCCGAGATAGGCCACAGATTGGACGACTGAGAGGCTGGTGAAAAGTGTTTGTTTATCCAGGACATCCACCGAGGCGCCGCCGGCGCGGCCAATGGCTTCCGCTGAGATGGTGACAACCTGAGGTGAAGGAACCGTGGGCGGTGCTTGGTAGACACCTTCCAAGCTAATCGTGCCGACGCTTTCATTCCCACCCTCAGCTCCGTTAACTCTCCAAACGATCGCCTCCTGAGCGGCACCTTCAGCCTGGAAAGTTTGGGAATTATTGGGTTGTACAATGGCAAGCGGCGGTGTGACTTTCAGGCTGGGCAATCCCGCATCAGGAAGGAAACTTTCAGGAGCGGGTTGGGGAGAAATATTGGCGAGTATGTTAGCCGTGCCGAAAAGAGCCGTCAGGTGGACGGGAAGATCAGCACTGATCCAGATCAGCCCTCCCGCCTGGCCGGAAGCCTCAGGGACCAGCTCGGTAATAAGCTTGCTCAAGCGCTGTCTTGGTTGAAGCACCGTATCAAAAAGACCCAGCACTTCACCCGAGGGCTTCATTGCCAAGATTCTCAAATCGGTTGCCAACTCTCCGGGATTGAGAACTGCCATCCCGGTGAAGAAACCGAATGCTGTGGCAAGGTGAGAAAATACGGCGCGAGTCAGTCCCTGAGCAGAGCCTGGCAGCGCCGCCAGCGATCCTGTTTCCGGAATTCCATAGGTGAGGTAACCATTGATCGCCGTACTTGTCGACTCCACCAGGATCCAACCTTCTAAAGTTTCCTCCCCGCTAAACCCGAACATGGACTCCACATCTTCCAGAAGACTCTTTCCTGGCTCGAGGCCTCTGGTGACCGGGTTGTTCTTCAGGTGCGTTTGATCGTAAAGGGAGCCATCCGGTTGAAAGGCCGAGACCGTCACAATCACGGACCGGGTGGAATAATTCACCAGGCCCAGCTCCGTCTTCCAGGGACCCAGAACCACCATTTGTGGGAAAAAAAGATCAGTTAACTGTTGAGAGGCACTCAAGGCATTCAGACCGAATGCGTCACCATCCGGCATCCGAACAGCCTCGAATCCGGCAACATTGACATTCGACGAGACTAGAATATAAGAGCCCGCAGGTACTTCAACAGACCCAAATAACAGCGACGCGTCGAACCTCAAGACCCCTTTTCCCGGGATATCGAGCCTTCTACTGACGGGAGCCAAATCTGGTCTAACCACAACCAGTTGCAAATCCGCTAGAGCACTTCCGGGATTAACAATGTTAAGCTCCGTGCTGTATCCCGAGTCCAAACGCACCTGATTGAAAACAATCCTTCGCTCGGCCACTGGAAGGTCGGCCCCATCGAATAAAGTTGCGGAACTATTCAAAAACAGGAAAAATCCGGTAAGTCCGTCCACCGGACTGGTGGCCTGGAACCAACCCATGACCGCGGGATCCAGAGTGCCGCCAAACAGCTCGGAAGTCAGCTTGGAAATCTGCTGATTTGGGGGGATGACGATCTCGACGGGGTTCTGAAAGCCATTCCCCACTAACAGTCGCCCATCATCCCCATAGGCCTTGAGGGTAACCAAAGCCTCTTCATTCGTGGGATTGACAATGGCGATGCCTGTCAGGTCACCCACTTCAAACGATAGCCGCGGGAAATTCAGAGTGGTATTGGCATAAACATTGGGCTGAAAGATTAACCATCCAATGACGAGTGAGGCAATTATAATAAGAGGTACATTCTTTATTGCACTGATTGGCCTGAGACAGTATTGGCCTGAGACAGTGCATGTAAACCTCCCCGCGTATCCCACTGGAACCAGGATTATATGGTCCTTCTACCCACTCGTCAAGCCGGATATTCCAGCGGACCGCCTTCAGATGGTACGAGGCCTGCTGAAACCACCGTCTAGCTTCAGGTTTCCGCTTGCCGCTCATAGACCAGATGCGCCTCCACCGCGAGCATTTCGGCAAAGGCGTTTCCCTCCCGTTGCATCGCCTGAAACTCCTCCGTGGTGTACACCAGGATATCAAACCCGCCCGTCCCAGAAGGCAAGAGCCTACCGACTTCGCGCAGGGGATCGAAGAACGGTAATGTGGTGCGCTTGATGACCACGATATCCAGATCGCTCAGGTCGTCCTCTTCCCCTCGCGCCCAGGAACCGAAGAGCTACACGCGCTCCGGCTCATGACCTGCAACTTTCGCTTGTCTTCCTCATCTTTTAATTTTGCCTTTGAGCAGGGAGACTGATACCGTGTAGGCGTTGTGATGGCGGGGAAGCTTGAAGTTGAGTTTTGCCACCTTCAATGCCTACTGAAATCAGTCCGAGTGAGCTTAAAGAGACGGTAAGAAGGGTTCAGAAGGGCTCTTCAGAAGATTTCCAAAAGCTCTACGACCTGTTCTCAAAGCCGATTTACAATTTTATCTGGCGGCTGATCGGCTCGGCCGAGGAGGCGGAGGATTTAACTCAAGAAACATTCCTGAAGGTTCACAGTGAGATCAAGAACCTTCGAGAGCCCGGCCAGTTTAAGTTCTGGTTGTATCGGATCGCAAGAAATGAAGTTTATCAGAAAGTGCGGCGTTCCAAGAAGGAACCCGAAGTCTCAATGGACGATGAAGAGATCGATTACCATAGCTTCCTTCCAGCTCCCTCTCCCCAAATCGATCCGGAAAAGCGGGCTCTCTCCCGGGAACTCGGTGAAGTCATTGGACGAGCCTTAAGAGCAATGTCGCCCAAGTATCGCGATGTCTTCGTACTGGCAGTTTTTCAGAAAATGAGCTACGAAGAGATCAGTAAAATAGTCGACCGTTCATTGCTTTCGGTTAAAACGGATATTTACCGGGCACGGCTCATGGTTAAGGATGCGCTGAATGAATATATGAAGAAAAAATAATGATTTTAGGAGACAGGAGACAGAATTCAGAATCCAGAATCCAGAATTCAGAAGTCCAAACAGAGCGGTAGGAAACGGGATAAATTAAAACAAAATGGAAATAAGAGACTGTAACGAGGTAAGGATTCAGATTTCTGCTCTCCTCGATGGCAACGTGGAAGTTGAGGAGGTTGAGCAAGTTCAGCGCCATTTGGCGTCTTGCTCCTCTTGCACCGAATTTTACCAGGAACAATTGGAACTGGCCAGATGGTTGAAAGCAGCAGACTTCCAGCTGGAACCACCGGCACAGATATGGCGCAGCATAGAGTCTCGGATCGGCGCGAAGCCCGAGGGGCGCACTTTCGAAGTGGGTCGCCTGCTTGAGCTTTTTGGTGCCGTCGATTTCCGCTATGCCGTGGTCAGTCTGGTGGTTTTAATCTTGTGTTCGCTGGCCCTGCTCAACGTGAGCACAATGCCTCAAGGAAACCAACGGATTTTGGCGGAGCTCGAATCGTACCGGCTGGAAGTAAATGGAAATCCCTTTTTGCCGCAGATAAGGCCGGAAAATCCGTTTTTCAGATTTGATCGGAAAACAGACGAAAATCCTTTCCACGCCTTCGGGAGCTTGCAATGAGGAAGGCCCTCTTGTTCTTCATGCTTGTTTGCAGCCTGAGTCTGAGCGGAGTGGCACAAACACTTCAGGCAGAGTTATCCTCTGAGCAAACCGATATAAAGGCTAAACTGAACTTTGCGGGCACTCAGCATGAAATTATTTTGGCCTTACTGAAAGAAGGCAAGTTTTCCGAGGTTCTAGCGGAATTCAGGGCTATTTTGGAGCTCGATTTAAGGGGTGAATACGAAAAACCGGTTGTGCAAGAAGCCTGGCTGATTGTGGAACGACTGCGCGAATCCGAACAATATTCACTCGCACACGCGATTGCAGATGAAACTTTC
>JALLOL010000140.1 GCA_027717875.1 Acidobacteria bacterium AH-259-L09
TTATTCGACACTTTACTACTCCTTTTTGTTCCAGTTTAAAGCTTCCAGTAACTGGAGAGTCAAGAGAATTTTTTGCCTGCAGCTTGTTGGGTTCGGGCGCTGGGTCGATCCAAATGGCGCGCCAGTGTTCTCGCCGTTAGTGTGTTTTCGGCTTCCGCGGGCTGCTCGACGCACAGGCGCAGGTATCCTGGGGTACAACCTATCGCTGAGCTGCAGATGTTCAGACTAGTTCTTCGCCAAGGTCGTTCTCTGTCGTTGACGAGTTTTCCAAGGCCAGCAAGCCAGTTGCCGATTCGAGCGAACCCCACTCCGCTAATGACAGGGGTCTGTATGCAAATTCTGAACAATTTGTAAGGAAAACTTAAGTAGGAGACCGGAATCTCGACTCGTACAATGTTCCAGAGAGGAGGGAGTCATCTTGCACATTCTGGTTATAGAAGATGAGAAGACCGCACTTGAAACACCTCTTAAACCCAACGGGCGAAAAATAAAGGCTCTTCACAGGAAACTGACATCGAAGCGCTGACCGAGGGGGTCGGTCCGCATCCGCTCTTCAATGGGGTCCAGCGGGTGGTGATCGCGGGACTGGCGAAGCCAGATGTTAGGATGGAGGGCGAGCACGTCACCGTTCGAGTGTCCGGCCTCGCGGCCAGCTTCGAGCGAGCAAGTGTGCACCAAAGCCCCAAGGAGCTGGTGGTGAAGTTGGAGCGAACGGAATGAAGGCCTGGGTCGGCGGTCTAACACGCGGATGAAGCTGACGAGGCTCCGCTACGCTCCGCCTCGAAGCTTATCCGCCATCCGTTAGCTGGACCCGAATAGGAAGCGGTGACGACAAAATGAGAAATGATAAGCTTATGGGCGAAACCAGAGGTCGGAATGCCCGAAATTTCCCGCTTCTTTGGGATTATTATTCGCATGTTTTCAGAGCCGCTGGCTCAACACCACCGGCCTCATTTCCATGCTTATTACCAAGATGACGTCGCAATCATCGCCATCGATACGATCGAGCTTATGGGGGGCAGTCTACCGCGTCGCCAGCAGCGTCTCGTGGAGGCTTGGGCCGAGATCCATGGGGCTGAACTGTTGGAAGATTGGGAACGTCTGCAGGCTGGTACACGTCCCTTCAAGATCGAGCCCCTCAGATAGGGAGAAACGCTGATGAGCCATCCGATTCACCGTGTGCAGTCCTTCGAGATCGTTGGTTGCTATACTTTGAAGGTACAGTTCGAGGACGGGGTTGCCCAGACCATCGATTTCAGGCCAGTTCTGGAAGGCGAGCTTTACGGCCCCCTCCGAGATCCTGCGCTGTTTAAAAAAGTGCAGATAGACCCAGAAGTACATACTCTAGTGTGGCCCAACGGGGCCGACTTCGATCCGGCGACCTTGCACGACTGGCCCCAATTGGTTGAGCACTTTGTCGCCATGGTGCGCCGCTGGTCTGAATCCCCCAGTGAATCGCAGGATAGAGCCGGCTAACAACGGCATCCAGCTGGCGGTGCTTCGCACCGCAGCTGATGCCCCGGTCCGTATCCGGCTGGTTGAACCCAGACTGACTTCTGAGGGCATCCCTTGTCGCCCGTTGCGATGTAGAATGTAGCGCCGGAGGTTTTGCAAACATGAAAACGGGCAAGGAAGAAGTTCACGAGCTCCTTGAACAGCTTCCCGAAGACGCCTCCCTGGAGGACATCCAGTACCACATCTACGTTCGGCAGAAGATTCAGAAAGGCCTCGAGGCCGCGAGCCAGGGTAAGGTAATTCCCCAGGAGGAAGTTGAGAAGCGGATGGCTCGATGGCTCGAGAAGTAGTCTGGACCGCGCGGCGCGGCTGATGCGCAGGTCGTTAGCTTGCGCCCGGACGACAGGATTTCTAGGTAGCTCGAGAACCTTCTAAGGTTTGGTTCTGCTGCTCCCAGGTGGCGCTGCTGAGCGCGCGAATTACAAGAGGTCATAGCATTTGAGGCCAGATGAAGCTTTAGCCTTTGTTGAAGAGCACGGGGTTGTTCTTGAATCTGCAAAGGGACCCGTTCCGAACCTGGCCGACATTGTAGCGGGCGAGCCTATTCAAGGGAGCTACTGGGCGCATCCGAAGGGCAACGAGATTTTTCTCCTCACTCGTGCTATCCGATCCTCCGAGGTAGTAGTCGTATGTAGGATAGTACGGGGCAAGATCACGTATGTGCACAGGCGCTTATGGCCCGCGCTTGTGCGATTACAGGGTAGTGTCAGCAAGAAACGCCTGGCAGCTATAAGGGAGATTCATACACCGACGGGCAAGCACGAGGTGTCGGAAATCCCATTCCCCGACTGGGTGCCTGCCGAGGTGGAGGAAGAAGCAAACGAGTTGACTCACTTGGAAGCTCGATCGGCTTTGGGAGAATGGTCGAAGGATCTGCTCCCAAAGATGCGTGAACGATCTTTGTCGGCCTGCCATTGAAGGTGCTAGGTGGCAACGGGTCTCCAATTCGTGTTTCAGCTCATAGGTGGCGAGGAACTCATCAAAGGCCCGATGAGCATCCTCCCGAGTCTCGGCCATCCAGATGTGATGTAGCGCCTGCTTGGCCTTGGATTGTACTGATCTATGGTATCGTTCTTCACGGCGATCATAACTCCCTTGCAGGTCATGCGTGTAATTCAAGGCCGGGAGGCACTTCCCGTCTGGTGACGGGCCTGGTCTTCAAAACCAGCCGGGCTGTAACGAAAGTTAAGCCTGGTGGGTTCGATTGCATGTAGCACCTTTGTTGTTGACGGGACCGCGATGCTCTACTAATGTTTTAGCATCTTATCCTGTTCATGGCCTAACAGGGGTTCAGGCTGCTTACTCCCTTGGTTGGGACATAAAGGTCGCTGCCCTTCCAGGTGAACCAGCAGGTGCCCAGCACGCCGAAGGTAAAAGCCACCAAAAGGTTCACTTCTGGCCCGATGATCCACAGGAACGCTCCGCCAAACGCTGCTAGCGAGACGACCACGTCCCGCATCAGATAATACAGCCCGAACACCCCAGCTTTACGGTCCTCTGGGGCCAAGTCCATGATGAGTGCTTTGCGAGTGGGTTCTCCGAACTCCTTCAACCCGCGGAGAACAAACACCGCTACTAGTGGCCAGAAGGATCGGCAAAACAACAGCGCTAGGGGAAACAGCGCAAAGAACACGAAGGTCATTTGGACGAACGGCTTTTTGTGGCCGCGATCGGCAAGGTAGGCCACCGGTACATAGATAAGAACAGCGGTCGCCATTTCCACGGTTGTCAGAACACCAAACTGTATGCCAGACACAGGCATGGCGATAACCCCCATGCACCAGATCACCACAAAGGCATAAGGAATCTGCTCACAGAAACGGATGAGGATGTCGGAGATGAGTAAATTCCGTAGTTCCGGGGTCATTGCCCTCAATAGTCGAAGGGGGTTTTTCTCTGCTTGCGACCTTGTGGCTTGAACATCTCTGTCGCTGGCATTGTCTTCAATCAGGATCTGCTGCATGACGGCAGCTACGACTGTCATGGCGAGCGCCCCGACGAAAGCAATACGGACGCCGGTCACGCGGCCCCAGATGTCGATGCACGTTCCGCCGACAATCGGACCCGCAGCCATGGGGACGCGGCGCACCAACGAGTGCATCGTTACCCCCATGGTGCGCTTGTTTTCCGGAAGCACCTGAGCAACAAGTCCCATCGTGGCAGGAAGCGAAATAGCCGTCCAGCTCAGAAACAGGGCCGCGCCAGCGATGACCGCCTGCCACGCAGGGATCAGGATGACAACTACAAACCCCGCCATGGCAAGAACGTTGAAAACCAGCAGTGCTCGCTTGGTACCTAGTCGGTCGGCGAGATATCCACCGAGGAAGGAGTACAGAGCCGACAACAGGTTGTCCATGCCGTTAAGCAGACCGACTGAAATCGCCCCGCCGCCCAGTGCGATAAGGTAAATCGGGAGAAACCGCTCCGCCATCCTCTCTCCCATGCCGACGAGGACAACCATGGCCAGCAGCCCGACAATGCTCTTCTGCAGGCCCAAAAACTCCCTAACCCGACGAAAAAACGTGATCATGCCGATTCCGAAAGGAAAACTTAAGTATGAAAAAGGGATCTCGACTTGTAGAATTAGGTGAATGGGGGGCGTGCATTCTGATTATATGAGAAGCACCTCCAGTGAGAAAAATGAGGCCTCTTCCATACGTTCGCGTAGTTATCACGGTCACAATTGTACTTACGGTAGCATGTTCGAGTCCGGATTCCACCTCATCTGAACCGTCAGCGGAGGTTCGTTCCAACGCAACTTCCATTTCTCCAGGTTCTGCTGGTGTTCTCGAAGGACAAGTCCTTTTTCAGGGCTCGAATATTCCTGAGTCTACCCGGATAGAAAACACCACAGATCCGCAGGATTGCGGAACCGTTCAGTCGCTCATGGATATCATCATCTCCAAGGAGAATAAAGGGATCAAGAATGTGATTGCTGCCCTAAACGGTGTACTTTTGCCCGAGGATTACCAGCCTCAAAGCTCCCAGCTTATTCTTGACAACCGAGACTGCCAGTTTCAACCGCACATTGCAGTATTGACAACTGGAAGCAGTATTGAAGCCATCAATAGCGACCCGATCTTTCATTCAGTACACTTCTACGGCTTTCTCAACAGAAATCTTGCCCTCGGTCCCAACCAGTCGAAAGTTGTCCGAAATGTGAGACGCCGGGGTTACTACATCATTAAGTGTGATGTCCATGGCTGGATGCAGGCCTTTATCCGCGTTGACGAACATCCTTTTCACTCTGTTAGCGATGCAGACGGCAGATTCAGAATTGAAAACATCCCCCCAGGGTCTTACACGTTGGAAGCCTGGCATGAATATTTTGGGAAGAAAGAAGTCAGGGTCAGTATAGAAGCTGATACGCTGTCACGTGTCACCATTTATTATCGCGATAAATCATCCTGAACTGGGAAAAGGAGGAGCATAATGCGAGCAAATTTCTTTCGATTGATTATCTTTCTGATCCTTACCACATCCTTCACCATGACCTCTTGTCAGGAGGGTGTTGAGGAGGCCGCTGGTGAGGCTGCCGCACAGGCGGGTCCCCGCTCACAGCCCAGCACGGAGATGGGAATCTATACACCTGAACAGCACGATCTCTATTCGGGGCGTTTTATTATCGGCGGCGGCACAATCTACCAGGTCGGCCGGTTGAATGATCCTCCCGGCTGGGATCACATGGACAACGAAGCAGAGAGGACTTATCCGGTGGAGGGTGGGGTGGAGCTCGACGTTAATGAAATCAATAACACCGGCACTTTTGTTGCTCGCCTGAAAGTCCCGGAGGGAGATCTGGTAATTGAAATAGATCGTTTTCACGAATTCATTCCCTGCCAAGATGGAGGGGTGGCAGCCTATATTTTTGAACACGGTGATTCGGGCTGTGGAGATTCCAATTGGCCGAAGTCTTTTCTTTATGTAGCGGGTTGGGGCTATGGTCATGCCACCTTGAACGGCAAAAAGCTCTATGAGAATTACGAGATGCACTTTATGGTCACTCAAGGTATGCGTGACCGGGACACATTGAAAGTTAACTATCCCCTTCTTAACAAGAAAAGTCCGGCTGGAGCGGTTGACCCGGCCACACAACAGTTAGATTTTTACATTCGAAGTCCTGAGATTGAGGAGCAAAACAACCCAAATAGGAAGGTCTTTGAGCACTTTTTCGCGATGGAGGTCACCTGGAAGTGAAAGACACGACATTTCCCGAGGCCGGTGGAGTTGGAGTTTGGACGAAAGCCGACGCCGCCTCGTCGTTTGATGACTTGGAAATTCAAGCACGATAATCTGAAATTCATCACAAGCAATGATGAGTCCGGTCTTGTCGCAGGAGAAAACCGATGAAATCCTGGTTCTACCGATTCACGGCAGCTCACTTTTGTCTTACAGCAATTACTGGCCTTCTTCTTTACTTCCGACCACTCGATGATAGAGAAGGTTGGTACTCAAACGAAGTAAAAGAAGTACTCGTTGGGCTGCATAACGGTGAGCTTTGGAGTTACCTACTATTCAACAACCGCTATCCTTCAGGCCTCCTCATCGGGATCATTCTGGGGGTGTCTTTGATTACTTTCTCAGTTAGGAAGACTTCGATCAATAGAAGAAACAACAAAGTGTGAAATTGAGCACGTGACAGCCATAACAAGAGAGGCATGATCATGAACATGATAAAAAAGATTTTTCTTATCTCTCTTTGGATATTTGTGAGCACAGTTTTTGCAACAGCTCAAATTAAAAAAGTGATAATCGAAGTCGAGGGGCTTGACATAGCATCGTGGGCCGCGAAGCTGGAAGACACCCTAGAGAAGGTAAACGGTGTGGCAAAAGTAAGGATGTTTCCGGCCGAAGACAAAGTGGAAGTGGAAGTAGCGCACCGTGTAAAGGTTGATTTGGAAAAGATTGCATGCGCAGTGGAGGATGCCGCTTACTTCCTCCAGTACTGGGGATTGGAAGCGACGGGCTACGTGGTGAACTGGGAAGGAGAGCCGGCATTATTCATCCCGGAAAATCAGGTGAAACTTCTACTGGGCGCCAACAGTAAAGAAACAGAAGAGAAGCTCCAAAAACTAATGGAGAAGCACAGTGAGCAATCCAAGGTAAGTGTACGAGGCACTCTCCAAAAAGTTTCCCATCCAGATCACGCTGGGCCTATCCTGAAATTGTGGGTCGAAAGGCTTAAGGTGGACGACCTCGTTGGCCACGGGCGGCAGAGGAACAAGGAAGTCGCCAATAT
>JALLOL010000141.1 GCA_027717875.1 Acidobacteria bacterium AH-259-L09
GATGCGCATCCGGCCCGTCTCTTCTCTTCAGGGAGAGATTCACCTCCCGCCTGATAAATCCATCTCGCACCGCTACGCCATTTTGGGAGCCATGGCCACCGGGACAACGCGCATTTCCAATTTTTCAAACAGTCAGGATTGTCAGTCCACCCTTGACTGTTTGCGAAAGCTCGGCATTCGAATTCGGCAATCAGCAAACGAAGTTGAAATCGAGAGTCGAGGGTGGAGAGAGTTTCAGCGGCCCCTGGAGAGTCTCGATGCTGGAAACAGTGGAACAACGATGCGCCTTGTTTCCGCCTTGCTTGCTGCATCTCCCTTTGTTTCAACCATCCAGGGGGACGAGTCCCTGAACCGGCGGCCCATGAGACGCATCATTAAACCCTTGACCCAAATGGGAGCGAGAATCGAAGCAAACAACCAAGAATATCCGCCTTTGCGCATCACAGGCTCGCAGCTGCAGGGAATTCACTATGGGCTGCCAGTTCCCAGCGCTCAGGTGAAATCATGTGTTCTACTCGCCGGACTGATGGCGCAGGGAGAAACCACCTTGGTGGAAGAGATCCCGTCGCGTGATCACACGGAGCGGGCCCTTCCCTTCTTCAAGGGGGTCTTAGAGCGAGAGGACCACCAATTGATGGTCAGTGGGCCAGCATCCTTGAAGGCTGCCAAGATGCAAATTCCCGGTGATTTCTCGGCAGCGGTGTATTTCATCATGGCAGCGCTCCTCATCCCCGACGCTGAGATCTGCTTGAGAAGGGTGGGGGTGAATCCCTCCCGCACCGGTTTGCTGACTCTACTCGAAGAGGCAGGAGCTGCGGTTGAAAAAACCCATTTTGCCGAGTTTAATGATGAGCCGTTCTGTAACCTAAGGGTTCGCTTTCGCCCTGAACCACTCCAGAGGTTTCCCACTGAAATCAGTGGCCATTGGATCCCCAATCTGATTGACGAAATTCCTGTTTTGGCTGTTCTTGGAACGCGTCTCGAGCAAGGACTAACAATCAGGGAGGCGGGAGAACTGCGCAAAAAAGAATCCGACCGCATTCACTCAGTGGTTGTGAACCTGAAGAACCTCGGTATCCGGGTCGAGGAATTTCCCGACGGTTTCCATATTCCCCCCGGACAAGCGATTCAGGGCGGGAAGGTCCAGACGTTTGCAGATCATCGCATTGCCATGGCCTTTGCAATCGCAGGGTTGATCGCAAAACAACCAGTTGAATTAGACAATCCGTCTTGTGTATCCGTATCCTTCCCTGATTTTTTCCAAAGACTGCAATCCATGGGTTTGTACACTACTCAAAGTGGGTAAGCACGTTTATTTAGTGGGATTCATGGGAAGTGGCAAGTCAACCATTGGCCCGCTCCTTGCCCGGGAAATGGATCGTCCTTTTTACGACCTGGATGAGTTGATCGAGCAAGAGCGGAAGATGCGCATTTCAGAGATCTTTGAGTCGGAAGGAGAGCCCTTTTTCCGTGAGTTGGAGTCGCACATTTTGGTTCAGAGCCAGCACCTAACTACCTGTGTAATGGCCCTCGGAGGAGGCGCTTTCGTCAGTGAATTTAACCGGGAATTTATGTTAAAACACGGAATCTCGGTGTGGCTCAAAATCCCTCTTCAGTTGGCAAAAGAACGATGTCAAAACTTGCCCCACAGGCCTTTGGCAAAAGACCCCGAGCAATTCGAATCTCTTTTTCACCTGAGAGAAATGTACTATCGCCTGGCTGACATCCACATCGAGGTCCAATGGAAGTCTCCTGAGGCAATCTGTGCTGAGATAGAAGACAAACTGACGGCGCTTTTGTAATAGATGTAACAGAGCGAACTTTCATAACTTTTGTGCTGTCGGCTGCTTTTGTTAAGATACGGTGCTCATGTTAAGGCGTTTTTGGCTTTTTCTACTTCTCCCAGCGAGCCTTCTCGCTGCTGGTTCCTTCTCCTTAAGTCAGACCTCCAACTTGTTTCCCTCCAAAGGTTTTGAAGACAAGATCGAATTTTGGAAGTCGATTTTCACCCGCTATGGCGAGAGAGAAGTGGTCTTTCATGACCAAGATGATCTTCGCTTGATTTACGAAGTGGTCCGGTTCGATAAGGCGATTCGTGGGGATCAGGCTGAAAGTAGACGTCAAAAACAGCGGTTGAAAAAAAAGATACGGGAGCTGCAACAAGTCTTTAATGAGATCAGAAGATATGGAGTAAATTCCGCAAAGCTCAACAAAGAACACCGGAAGATCATCCAACTTCTCGAGTCCCACGGCTACGTTCCTTCTTCTTCCTTACTCGGGAAACTGCGGGGGAACATCCACCCTCAACGTGGGATCAAGGAAAAGTTTCGGGACAGTCTGATTCGCTCCGGACAATATTTAAACAAGATCGTAAAAATCTTTCAGACGCACGATCTGCCTGAAGAACTCGCTCTTTTACCTCACGTCGAGTCTTCTTTTGATTACAGGGCTTATTCCAAACGAGGGGCGGCGGGCATCTGGCAGTTCATGTACAGTACGGGTCGCCAGTTCCTGAGGATTAATCATTATGTCGACGAACGCCTCGACCCTTTGAAATCAACCGAAGCTGCAGCGCGGCTGCTTGGGGAGAATTATGACGTGTTGGGGAACTGGCCTCTGGCTGTGACGGCCTTTAATCATGGTCGCAACGGAATGCTGCGCGCCAAGAATCGGTTTGGCAACGACCTGCTCAAAATTATCGAACACTACCGATCCCGAGCATTCGGATTTGCCGGCAAGAATTTTTATGCGGAATTCTTGGCGGCGATTGAAGTGGCCCGAAACTATACAGAATACTTTGGACCTCTGGAAATTGCTCCTCCTTTGCAGTTTGACACCGTCTCTTTGAAAAAGGCATATCACGTGAGCCATTTCACCCAAATTCCGGAACTGACGGAGAGTGTTCTCCAAGCGTATAATCCGCAGATCAAAAACTACATCTGGAAAAGGTCTAAGATTGTTCCCGTCGGAGTCAAGCTCCGTGTTCCTGAGGGCAGCGGCCAAATGGTCACTGCGGCTCTCAAGAAAGCTCCTCCGGCCAGCGGCCCAGTCACGGTAGCCGCAGATGGGTCGAGTCGTTACCGAGTCCAATATGGTGATACCTTGAGCTCCATTGCCGGCAGATTCGGTACCTCTGTTGGTAATCTGCAGCGTGTCAACAACATCAGCAATTCGAACCGGATCTACCCGCGACAGCTTCTTCTCGTCTCCGGAGCTTCCCAGCGACCGGCCCAATACCGTGTGCGGTCGGGCGATACCTTGATTAGGATCGCCCGGCAATTCGATACTTCCGTCAGACTTCTTCAGCGTGCAAACCAGATTGACAACCCCCACCGTATCCACTTGGGTCAGGTGCTTCTTATTCCGTGACAAAGCTACTCTCTGTAAATGTATCCCTTCCAAAAGAGATCACGTTTAAGAGAAAGATTGTTCGAACTGGAATCTTTAAAGAACCTGTCAAGGAACGGGTAAAGGTCAAAACTCTCAATATCGAGGGGGACGGTCAGGCTGACTTGCTGGGTCACGGTGGACCCTTCAGAGCAGTATACATTTATTCCTTCGATAATTATGCCTATTGGGAGCGTGAACTCGGGAGGACAGATTTCACGTTTGGCCAATTCGGCGAAAACTTCACTGTTGAGGGTATGCTCGACGAAGATGTTCATGTTGGCGATATTTTCCGAATAGGTACGACGCTTTTCCAAGTCACTCAACCCCGAGTCCCGTGTTACAAGCTGGCCATCAAAATGGGTGCTGAGGGATTCTATAGTCCGATTCTCGCGAGCGGGCGTCTGGGTTTTTACTTTCGAGTGCTCGAGGAAGGGGATGTCGGCGCGGGCGATATTATCGAAAGAATTCAAGTGGACCCAATCGGCATGACGGTTCTTGAGGTCAACAAACTCATGTATTACGAAAAGGATAACCTGGATGGTGCGAGAAAGTCTCTCCGGGTTGAGGCACTTTCCCCCGGTTGGCAAACCACATTTGAAGGACGTTTGGCCAAGGCTGAGCTCTCAACGAGTATCGAAGAGAAACTCAGAACATTCATTGTTGATCGAAAGGTACCGGAGAGTGAAACCATCACCTCATTTTACTTGGCGCCAGAGGACGCTAAGCCTTTGGCACGTTTTCTGCCAGGCCAATTTTTGCCCTTGAAATTGGACATACCCGGCCAGTACAAACCTGTTCTGCGGACTTACTCATTATCGGACAGCCCCGACAGAGATTACTATCGACTGACCATCAAGAGAGAACCGGCACCGCCTGACCGGCCGGACCTGTACCCGGGGGTTTCTTCTAATTACTTCCATGATCAGGTCGAGCCAGGCTCAAAGTTATTAGCAAAGTCCCCCAGAGGAAAGTTCTTCGTCGACCCTCATGGTGAAAACCCCGTGGTGCTCCTCAGTGCAGGTGTTGGACTGACACCTTTGATTAGCATGTTGAACTCAATAGTTGATGTGGGTTCAGACCGACCAACCTGGTTTATCCATGGCAGCCGAAACAGCCGCGAGCACGCCATGGGAGCGTATGTGCGGCGTATTGCCGAAAAAAACAGCAACGTGCAAGTGCATATTAGATACAGCAGACCTTTATCAGATGACAGAGTGGGGCGCGACTATGATGACGAGGGGCATGTGGACATCGAACTTGTGAAACGTCTTCTGCCCGGCAAAGATTTGGATTTCTATCTTTGTGGTCCCACACCCTTCATGAAATCGCTCTTTAACGGCTTACTTGGCTGGGGTGTATCCGAGTTGCAGATTCATTATGAGTTTTTCGGCCCAGCTTCTGCCCTTAAAGAGAGAACAAAGGTTGCTACGGCAAAGCGCGCCGTGGAAGCCGCTCAATGCTGCGAGGATATCGAGGTGACTTTTTCCCAGTCGGCTGTCACGGCAAATTGGAATCCGTCTTTTGAGAGCATACTTGACCTAGCCGAGGCGAATGGATTGAGCCCAGATTACAGCTGCAGATCGGGTATATGTCATACCTGTATGTGTAAGCTCGAGGCAGGTGAGGTGGAGTACGTTTTAGAGCCACTTGAGCTGCCCGATCCGGGATCGGTGCTGATCTGCTGCTCCAAGCCCAAGACCGATGTGGTGGTGGGTGTATGACCGCGTCATCGATTTGTCAGCGATAGTCTCAAACAGAATCAGCTTGGAGTCTGGGCTATCGAAAACAACGAAGTGACCCGGGAATGAATCTTGAAATGGCGAGCCGTGAACCATATGCGCAGAGCGTTGCAAATAGTAGCACTATATGAAATAGTATTGGCATATGGTTCGGAGGCGATTCTGGTTAAAGATGATTGAAACAGCCTGGAGGCAGAGGTCTGTAGTATGGCTCTGCGGAGTCCGCCAGATTGGCAAGACTTTCCTATGCCGCTCGGTTTCGAGATAAAAAAAGTTGTAGTGTCTGTATTATTGTTTCGTGCTTAAGAGTTCTGCTGTATCTCCCGTTTATGATCACACCTCCCGAGTCGGATTAGATAAGCAGCATCATGGACGAGTTTACCGGGGTGAGATCTTTACTCAGTTTCCAGTTTTCTCCGTTATCATCTGAAACCCACTCCTGTACCCTGTCCCCCCATCCGTAACGCTCCATTTCGGGCAATGGTGATGGAACGAATCTGCACGGCCGGTCTCTTGTTCCACTCTTAGAAAGACAGGCCAGCAAGTGGCGGAATTCATTCCTGATCGAGTACTTCAGTGATCGTGTCTTCCCACGGATCGAGAATATGGGCTATCAGGCGGTTCGCACAAAGCGATTCAAATACATCCACTACACGGAATTGGACAGGATGGATGAACTCTACGACCTCGAAGCTGACCCGTATGAAATGGCAAATCTCACCAAAGAAGCTGGCGCGGCAGCCATCCTCAAAGAAATGAAGGCGGAGTTAGAAAAGCTGTTGAAAGAAACAGGGGCCGCCTCGCCTAGCCGGGGATTAGCCCCCCGAGACTGACGTGACCTGACATCGATGCCCATGATAGTCTTGTCGCAGACACACTATCAGGAGGAGATAGATTGCCGTCATTCGACATCGTTTCCAAGGTTAACATGCAAGAAGTTGTGAACGCGGTCGACCAGGCCAACCGTGAGTTGGGGACGCGTTTTGACTTCAAGGCAACCAACGCCAAGTTCGAACTCGACGGGAACAAGGTGACGATGCGGGCCCCGGAAGAGTTTCAGGTCAGACAGATGTTCGACATCCTGACGGGACGCCTTTCCGGTCGCAAGGTTGACATCCGCTGCCTACAGGTTGACTCGTCGCAAGTAAATGTCAACGAAACCTGGCAGCTGGTGACGGTCCGCCAGGGGATCAAGACGGATCTCGCCAGAAAGATTCTCAAGATGATCAAGGGCGAGAAACTCAAAGTACAGGCGAGCATCCAAGGAGAGAAAGTCCGCGTTTCCGGCAAGAAGAAGGATGTGCTTCAGCAGGTGATCGGTCTGCTAAAGGAAACCGACATCGGCATGCCGCTTCAATTCGAGAACTACCGGGATTAGCCATTCAATCGTCGTAACCGTTGTCCTCATTTTTTGGAGGGTCTCAGGTTTCTGTGAGGGTCTTCGCTACTGCAAGTCGTGATTGAGGCCCGTTTTGATGACGAATCGCGGTTTTTATCTTGCCTTGTCAGACAGTGGCTTGGGTATGATCTTTGCAAGCCCCTGCCCTACTTGCTCTCTCACACCCGTAAGGCCCAGCTCTGCCTGTCATGCTCAGTATCCA
>JALLOL010000142.1 GCA_027717875.1 Acidobacteria bacterium AH-259-L09
GAACGGGCAAACCCTTTGAACATTGCTTCAATACGATGGTGTTCATTTTCTCCCGGGTTGAGAAAGTTGAAATGCAAATTGAGCCTGGCTTCGACGGCCAGAGATCGAAAAAAATGGGGGATCAATTCGGTCGAAAGATCTCCGATCTTCTCCCGCTGAGGTCGATAGTTACAGCAAAAAGCAAAACGTCCCCCCAGATCCACGGCTACCGCAATTAAGACCTCATCCATAGGAAGCAGGACAAACCCGTATCGTTCAATCCCCTTTTTTCTCCCCAGGGCTTTATTTAACGTCTGACCCAGAACAATTCCTAAATCTTCAGTGAGGTGATGATCATCTACCTCCAGATCTCCTTCGGCCCTGGCTTTGAGATCGATCCGGGCGTGACGAGCCAATAATTCGAGCATGTGCTCAAGAAATCCCAACCCCACACGGCAGGTACACTCCCCTTGGCCGTCCAGATTCAAATTGACCTCAATTTGTGTTTCACGGGTTTCCCTTTTAACAGATGCGGTGCGTCGGCTCATAAAATCCCCTTCACGATCCTTTGCAATTCACCGAGAAATAAATCATTCTCTGACGAGATTCCGATACTTACTCGAATGCAATTCTTCAGCCCCGGCAGCAAACTCCGGTCCCGAACAACGATTCCTTTCTGCAGAAGTCGCTTGCAAATCTGAGTTGCCCCGGGACAGCGAAAGAGTAGGAAGTTGGCCTGAGAAGGAAAGACTTTTTCGATTTGGGGTATCTCTCTCAGGCATTCGGCCACCCTATCACGCTCCTTTCGGATCTCCTCGACGTGAATCAAGTGACTGGCTGGCTGGCTGAGCACCCGGCAGCCGTTTTCCATACTCAGGGCGTTCAGGTTATAAGGGGCCTTTACTCTCAAAAAGTGAGAAATAATCTGAGCAGAAGCGACGGCGTAACCGAGGCGAATTGCTGCTCTTCCAAAGGCCTTCGACAACGTCCTGAGAAGAATGAGATTAGGAACCTCTTGGAGTTCCATTACCAGAGAGGGCTGATCGGCAAACTCAATGTAAGCCTCATCGACCATCACAATCCCTTTCCATTTTCGGCAGAGGTGGAAAATTTGACGGCGATCTAACAAGTTACCGGTCGGGTTATTAGGTGAGCACAGGAACAGAACCTTCGTGTCATCAGACACCACTTTCAAGAACTGCTTTGCGTTAAAATCAAACCTTTTGTCGAGCCGAAACTCAAATGAGGGAATCCCGAAGACATTGGCTGTCACTCGATACATTCCGTAGGTGGGCTCGGCGATGGCGATGCGGTCTTGCCCCGGCCGGCAGAACACTTTAAAAATCCAATCCAGTACCTCATCAGAGCCCGCACCCGCCGCTACATTCTCGACCCTTATTCCCAGGTATCGCGCAATGGTTTCTCTCAGTCGGCACTGGAAAGGGTCCGGGTAGCGGTTTAATTGGACACCCTCCCACTCTTGGGAGTAAGGGTTCTCGTTGGCATCGAGCAAAATCCCCTCCTGGATTTTCTCTCGGGCACAGTGATAAGGTTCCAGGTTTAGAATATTCGGCCGAATCAATTGAGTGATATCTATTTTGTAGTTGTTGTATCCCGGGTGCTGAGCTTTTGAGCTTTCGAGCTTTTGAGCTGTTGAGCGGTGAGTTTTGAGTTCTGAGTTCTGAGTCTTGAGTTCTGAGTTGGGAGCTTCTGAATTCTGGATTCTGGATTCTGGATTCTGGATTCTGGATTCTGAATCCTGAATTCTGCATTCTGAATTCAACCGGACGCGAACAGCACGCCGGTGCCCTTCCAAACTCTCCAATTCCGCGAGTGTTTCCAGCGTAGGAGCCAGTTGCTGAAGTCCTTGGCTGGTCAGCTCCTGAAAAGTGATTTTCTTTACAAAGCTATCCAGAGACACACCTGAGAAGGCGCGGGCAAGACCCGAGGTGGGCAGCGTGTGATTCGTGCCTGAAGCATAGTCTCCGGCGACTTCAGGAGACCAGGCTCCCAAGAAGACCGACCCGGCGCATCGTACTTTTTTAATCCATTGCTTCGGAGTTTCCAGGTGCAGAATCAAGTGCTCGGGGGCATACAAATTGGCAAAGTCAAAAGCTTCTTCCATGGACTCGGCCAAGAGGCCAAAACTGCTGCGGAGCGACTCTGACGCGAAATTTTTGCGAGGTAAATCTTGGATCTGGTGCCACACCAGCTGGGCAACTTCTTCCAAAACCTGGCTGGAAGTAGACACCAGAACGGCCCGACTGTCACTCCCATGTTCAGCCTGGGAGATGAGGTCACTGGCAACCCATTCAGGAGCGGCTGAATCGTCGGAAATGACCAGCACCTCCGTTGGTCCAGCCACCATGTCAATGGCAATCCCTTTCAACGTGGCCAATAATTTGGCCGTTTGGACCCAGCGACTACCCGGGCCGAGAATCTTATCGACTTTGGGAACAGTCTCCGTTCCCAATGCCATGGCGGCAATAGCCTGCGCTCCGCCGATCGTAAAAACTTGGCTGATACCCGCGATTTCTGCTGCCAAGAGAACTTCAGGGGATATCCTCAAGTCATCCTGCGGCGGCACACACAAAATAATGCTTGGACAGCCGGCCAATTGGGCAGGAATTCCCAGCATGAGGACAGTGGAAGGGAGAATCACATTTCCACCGGGGACATAAAGGCCCACCGAGTCAATCGGTCGGCTTTCCCGCCAGCAGCAGACACCGGGCTCGACCTCCAGCGGTTTTTCGGAAATCTGTTGGGCGGCGTGAAACTTGCGGATGTTCTGCGCGGCCCTTTCCAATGCTCTCACCACCTGGCTGGAGACATTGTGTCTTGCCTGAGAAAACTCTGCCATTGGAACTCCAATCTCCCGGATCTCCACTCCGTCAAATTGACGCGTATACTGGCGGACAGCCTCATCACCTCGGGCTGAGATATCATCGAAAATAGTCCGGCAGGTTTCCATCACCGAAGGATCGGCAATGGGATTACGGCAGCACAGTTGCTCGACAAACTCCCGGCTGAGATCTCCTAGTCGATATGCTTTCATCACATCACCATTTTCTCTATGGGAACCACGAGAATGTCGGAAGCCCCGGTTTTTGTGAGCCTTTCAATGACGTCCCAAAAAACTTCTTCTGGAACCGCAGAATGAATGGCTACCATTCCCTCTTCAGCCAAGGGTACAACAGTAGGGCTCTTCATCCCGGGCAGGATCTCTTTGATTTCTTCCAAAGCTTCCCTGGGAGCATTCATCATGACGTATTTTGTCCTTCGCGCCCGGATGTTCCCTTGAAAGCGGACCCGCAGGCGTTCCATTAACTGCCGACGCCTGCTGTCTTTCAAGGATCGAGGATTGGCTATCAGAAGGGCTTCGGACTTCAGAACCACTTCAATCGGTTCCAGATCGTTGATGCGCAGAGTGCTCCCCGTTGAAACGAGATCACAAATGGCGTCGGAAATATCGAGGCTTGGAGTGATCTCCACTGAGCCACTGATTTCAATGACTCGAGCACTTACCTTTTTCTCTTCTAAAAAACGCTGCAGCACGCGAGGGTGGGAAGTGGCGATTCGCCTGCCTTCCAGATCGTCCACAGTACGAAACGAGCTCTTTTGGGGCACGGCGATCGACAGGGTACAAGAACCAAACCCCAGGCAATCCAGACGAACCACCTCGGCTGCCTTTTCCTGGACTATGTTGAGTCCCACAATACCCAGGTCAGTGACTCCATCCTGCACGTATTCAGGGATATCGTCATCACGCAAGAAAAGAATATCCAGGGGAAAATTTTGGCAAGGTGAGAACAATCTCCCCTGGTGGTACTCAAAATCCAGACCAATCGACTTCAGAATCTGTCTGGAAGGCTCCGCCAAACGGCCCTGCCGCTGGATGGCAATTTTCAAGTTTTCATCGTTTAACTTCATCTCTATTGCTCTTTTGTCCTTTTGCTCTACGCAGTCCAGCGCGTTCCAGCATCAGCCGATAACCGCCCTCGCCGTAATTCACCCAGTGAGCGACTCGGGTAATGGTTGCGGTACTGGCGCCCGTCCGTTCGCTGATCTGTCGATAAGGGACATCCTCAGCCACCATCTGAGCAACCTCCCATCGCTCGGCCATAGCCTTGAGTTCCGTCAAGGTGCACAGGTCCCGAAAGAAACAAGCACATTCCTGCAGGTCCCTAAGCTGCACAATGGCATCGAACAAATCCCAAACGCTTCGATCATTCTTCAGCTCTCGTTCCATATTAATGTGTTAACACGATAGCACATTAAAACAACATTTGCAAATAAAAATGACTCTGAAAGACGCAGGCTGAGAAGGCTGGATGCCCCTTGTCAGTTCCTTAGTGGTTTGCCGGTCTTGAGAGTATGCTGGATCCGCTGCAGTGTCTTTCTCTCTCCACACAGTGTTAGGAAAGCTTCTCGCTCGAGGTCAAGCAGGTACTGTTCAGAAACGTTGGTTCGATGGTTAAGATCGCCGCCCGTGAGGATATAGGCGAGCTTTTCCCCGATCAAAGCGTCATGCTCTGAGATGTACTCAGCTTGTTTCATCAGGTGGATTCCCACCTTTAAGACTGCCCGACCGGAATTTCCCAAGACGGGAATATTCTCATGCGGCTCCGGTTCAATATATCCCGCCTCTGCCAGCCTGAGCACCTCCTGCTTGGCACTGGAAAGAAGGCGGTCAGGATGGATCTCAATGAGGTCATCCGGGCGCAGGAATCGCAGCCGCTTTGCATCTTCGCCGCTTCGGCTGACCTCAGCCCTGCCGATCGTTTCAAAGGCTTTTCTGACTCCAGGGAGTAAATCCACACCGGGAAGTGATTGGGCTTCACCGATATGGCGGATGAGCATTTCTTTGGTTCCCCCTCCGGCCGGGACCAGTCCGACGCCTACCTCCACCAATCCAATGTAAGTTTCCGCAGACGCCACCACCGCGTCACATGCCAAACAGACCTCGGCTCCTCCTCCCAACGCTCGTTGAAAAGGGGCAGCCACTACCGGCTTGGCCGAATACCGAAAAGACGCGTTCACATTCTGGAAGGCCCGCACCATTTGATCGATCTCCTCCCAGTTTCCTTCCTGGGCCTCCAATAGCAGGAGCATTAAATTGGCACCTACCGAAAAATCTTTTCCCTGATTGCCGATCACAAGTCCCAGAAAGTTTTTCTTCACTTCGCGGACCGCCCAGCGCGCTTGTCCAACGATGTCAGCTCCGATGGCGTTCATCTTAGAGTGAAATTCAAGGCAGGCTACTCCGTCACCAAGATCCACCAGGCTCGCTCCGGCGTTTGAGCGAATGACTCGGTCTGGTTGCTTTAAAATCGTGAGCTGGATCTTATTTGGATCCTGGCTCAACACCTGATATTCCCGGCTGGCCAAATCGAAGAAAAGTTGATGATCGGCTCCCATCGCATAAAAACCATTTGGCGGCTCATTGAACAGCTCATCCACCCACTCGGGGAGCTCCTTTTCGTCTTGCCGGATTCGTTCCGCAATTTCCTTCGTACCGAGCGCCTGCCACAGTTCAAAGGGCCCAAGCTCCCAATTGAAGCCCCATCTCATGGCGCGGTCGATTTGATAATACTCCTCGGTGATCTCTGGGACCCGCCCGGCGGAGTAGACGAAGATGTCGCGAAAAAAAGACCAGAGAAAGGCGCCAGCCTTGTCTTGCGACTTCAAAAGATTCTGGATCCGCTTTGCCGTGTCTGTCTCGTTGCGAACCATCTCCACAGAGGGGAGATTCGGTTTCCTGCGGCTTCGGTACTCGAGAGTCTTGGGGTCCACAACAAGAATCTCCTCCCCCTCTTTCTTGTAAAATCCCTGTCCAGTCTTCCGCCCCTTCCAGTCGCGCTGGACGAGTTGCATCATAAGAGAAGAAGGGCGAAAGCTCTCTCTCCATGGGTCCTCCGGCACGTTTTCATAAAGATTTTCCGCCACGTCGAGCATGATATCGATGCCAACCAGATCAGCTAAGCGAAAAGTTGCGGTCTTGGCAAACCCAATCACCGGACCTGTCAGCGCGTCGACTTCCTCAATCGTCAAGTCCAATTCCTGCATGAGTTCCATCGCTCGCATCGCTACAAAAGAACCAACCCGATTGGCCACAAAATTAGGCCGATCTTTGGCAATCACGATTCCCTTCCCTAAGAACCGGTCTGCCACGAAGGCCACCGTCTCCACCACGGAAGGTAATGTGCTGGATCCTGGAATCAACTCCAACAGCTTCATGTATCGTGGAGGGTTGAAAAAGTGAGTACCCAACCAATGTTTCTGAAAATCTTCGGACCGCCCTTCAGCGATCTTTTCCACCGGCAACCCGCTGGTATTGGTGGAGACAATTGTGCCGGGTCGTCGGTGGGCCTCCACCCTTTCCCACAGCTGACGCTTCACGTCAAGTTTTTCGACCACACATTCGATGATCCAATCGTAGGAAGAAAGTCTTGGCAGGTCATCTTCAAAGTTACCCACCTCGATAAAACGCACTTTTTCAGGGGAATAGAGAGGCGCGGGCTTGGTTGAGGAAAGCCGCTCCACGGCGCGCCCTGCAAGGGCACTGCGATCCGATCCTTCAGAAGGGAGATCTAAGAGCAGCGTCTTAATTGCAACGTTGGCAAAATGGGCGGCAATTTGCGCGCCCATGGTGCCGGCACCGAGAACGGCCACTCGATTCAATGTGTGGGT
>JALLOL010000143.1 GCA_027717875.1 Acidobacteria bacterium AH-259-L09
GTCATCGTATTGACGGAGCGAGGCACTTATGTATGGTAATATTCAGCCCAAGGCAAATGAGAGCCAAAGAATTAGGACAGCAACAGATTATCGAAGGACTAAAGAGCCACGATTCGGAGATCGTTGACGACTTCGTCCAACAGTTCTCACGACCTCTTTTCGGTATAATCCTCAATTACACGAAAAATCCATCCGATGCCGAAGAGATTCTGCAAGACACTTTGCTCAGAGTTATCCGCAAAATCGACACTTTTCGGCAAGAGAGTGACTTGTGGCCATGGATGAAGCGAATAGCCATTAATAACTCGATCATGTGGCTGAGAAAAAACCGGAGCATTCGTCAACGAGAGGTCCACCTAGAGGATTTTACTCCCCAGTTTTCCGAGGATGGTCATCATGAGCACCCGATCTTCAGCTGGCCGGTGGATCCGGAAGACATCATTCTCAACACAGAATTGGCCAGCCAGCTTTACGAAGCCATCCAATCCTTGCCGTTTGAATATCGAACTCCGCTGGTTTTGAGAGATATTGAAGGCTATCCCGTTAAGCAGATTGCCTCCCTCCTGGGACTGAAGGAGGCAACTACCAAAACCCGAGTTCATCGGGCTCGGCTGTTCCTGCGAGAGAAATTGATCAAGTACTTTGAGGGCCAAGCATGAGAACTTTATTTAACTGTAAAGAATGTGTGGACTTGCTGATGGATTACCTGGAGGAGAACCTCGATCCTGAGATCCAGAAAAAGCTTGACCAACATTTTGCTGCCTGCCCTCCTTGCGTCAAGTTCCTGGATTCCTATCGAGCCTGCTCGGAAATGGCGCAGCAGCTGAAAGATCAGCAAGTTCGGATTCCATTGGAATTGGAGAATCGTCTCAAGGCCTTCCTCAAAGAGGAGATCAAGAAGGTATAGATGTGCTCAGCCGCGGTCGGCGCTCATCAGGTCGTTGCCTGCAAGAGACCGGGCACCTGTCATGTTTCGCACACCTGTCACGTTTTACGCAGCAAGACATAAATGGCACCCACCCCACCATCAACTGGGCGCGCCGATGTATAAGCGATCAAGTAACGGGACGTACGTTTCTGTGACAACCATCGAGGAATTTGTCTTTTGAGCACCGGGATGTAATTGGGCGAATTCTTTCCCTTACCGTGAATGATGCGGACGCAGGTCAAATTCTTGCGACTGCACTCTTCAATGAACTGCTTGATCTCGTTGCGTGCTTCCCGCTGAGAAAGCCCGTGCAAATCCAACTCCGCCTGGATGGAGAATTCCCCTTCTCTCAGCTTCTTCAGCAGCAGCTGGTTCCACTCCTGTGGACCGCCTTCAACGTAGCCGGCCTTATAAAAGCTCTCGACTTTTTCCTCCTCCAGAAAACGCTTCAGCATATCTCGAGGCAAAACAACCTGTCCTTCCGTTCTTAATTTTCTCCTTCTGCTTTCTTCCCCTCTTTGGCTCTCTTGTTCTACGCCAAGCGTTTGTTCTTTTGCTTTCCCATTGAGCGGCTCCACTTTGGCCATGGCCTTGCGGAACAACTCGTCATCATCCAGATCTCCCTCCATTTCCAGCGCTGGGGGGTTGTGTTTGTGATAGAGGATCAAATCGTCTTTCACTTTCGTCCCTCCTCTTGCAGAAGTGCCGGATTGCAAACGCAAAGGGTGGATCATGCTTATTTATACCAAAAAAGGGCGAATAATTTTTGACTAACATTAGCCACAGCCGGTCTTCGCGCTGGCAGGAAGTCTCTCAAATTCAGCCCTGGCATGAATTTGACCGCCCTTCTGCTATACTACGGCCTGATCGGTTTCTGTGGCGTGATCAGTTTTGGGGGCGGTTAGCTCAGCTGGAAGAGCGCCTCCCTTACAAGGAGGAGGTCACTGGTTCGAGCCCAGTACCGCCCACCATTTAGTTTCAACTGCTCATCTATATATTGCAGAGGTGACTCAATGCCGGATCAAACCCCACTAGATCTCTTGGCCGAAGAACTTGCGTTCTTCGAAGAAAATAAATCCGAGTGGTTGACCCATTACAGCGGGAAATTCGCGCTCATAAAAGGCAGAGAGCTAATCGATACCTTCACCACATTAGAGGAAGGATACCAAGAAGGAGTGCGTCGTTTCGGCACAAACCCATTCTTAGTAAGACAAATCATCGAAGAAGAGCCTATCGAGGAAATACCCGCCTTAGTACTCGGATTGTTGAATGCCCGTTTATAATCGGCGGTTTCAGCATCAAGATACAAGAGATCCTGCCCCAGAATATCTGCAATTAGTCGGACCGAGAATTCCAGTAGAGGTACACGTGCCTAGAGAAATTGCTGGATTCGCACCGGCCGAAGACTTTGGCTTCGTGCACGTCCCAGGTGGCCAGGTAAGCCCAAGCGCCGAGCCAGGATGCGGCTGGCTTTGACGGAAAAGTCCGGATCCCGGGGGAAAAGCCAGCCGGTGAGACGTGCAGGGATATACGCGCTTCCATCAGCCTGAACACGATTGGAACGTTCCATCTGCTGGTTTGCTGGTTTGGCGTTTTTCATTGCCTTCTCCCCCCTAAAGGCTTAGCATTGAGAAAAATCAGACCAGAAGGGGAGACAAGCGTGGTCGGAAAGACCATCGGGCATTACAAGATCATAGACAAACTCGGCGAAGGAGGCATGGGCGAAGTCTTCCTGGCTCACGATACTTCCCTGGACCGCAAAGTCGCCTTGAAGTTCTTGCCGGACTTCCTGCAGGAAGACCCCACGGCCAGGAAGCATTTGTTGTGGGAAGCTCGTGCGCCTCTGCTTCAGGACATCCCTGAATTTGAATCGTTTGGGAAAGGACTACATTATGAGACACCACCTTCCTAAGATCCTTTTTTGCACAATCATTACCCTGCTCGTAGGGTACAGAGGCACATCGAGCTACGGCAGCTTTCTCGGTGTAAAAACTCCCAAGCAGGAGGAGAAGCTCAGCGAGACGGACAAGAAGCCTAAGGAGAAGAAAAAGGGTCTGCCGCTTAAGGCTGAGCGCAGTATCGAGTTCACCACAGACGAAGGAACCTGGATTTCTCTCGATGTCTCCCGCGACGGGAAAACCGTGCTGTTCGAATTGCTAGGGGACCTGTACATCCTCCCAATCGAAGGAGGTGAAGCCAAGCGCGTCACCAGCGGCATGGCATTTGATAGCCAGCCGTGCTATTCGCCCGACGGAAATAGCATCGCTTTCCTGAGCGATCGCGACGGCGCCGAGAACGTCTGGATCGCCAAGGCGGATGGCTCCGATCCGAAACAATTGAGCAAGGATAAACAGAGCCACTTTGTATCTCCCAGCTGGTCCTCAGATGGAGAGTATGTCATTGTCTCTCGTGCCAGGCGTGGCGCTGGTGGCTTAGAACTCTGGATGTACCATATCAAGGGCGGCTCCGGAGTGCAGATCACCAAGGCCAAGCCTAAGCCGGAAACACCATTCTACCAGCGGCACAATGCTCTGGGAGCCGTGGCCAGCTCCGACGGTCGCTATCTCTATTACGCCAAGCGGCAAACTCGCCTCCCGTTTGGTATGCGTGCCTACAGTTTAGGGTTCTGGCAAATCGCGCGCCGCGATCTCGTCACCGGCGACGAAGACGTTATTACCGAAGCGCCTAACAGCGCCATGCGGCCCGTGTTGTCTCCCGATGGCGCCAAGCTGGTTTACGGCACTCGCTATGAAGCCAAGACGGGGCTGCGTATCCGGGACCTGAAAACCGGCGAGGATCGCTGGCTGAAATACCCGATCCAGAGAGACGATCAGGAATCCTTTGCCACCCGGGATCTCTTGCCGGGTTACGCGTTCACCCCCAATGGGAAGGAGATTGTGGTCTTTTACGGGGGCAAGATCAACCGTGTGAACGTGGAAACTAGGAAGTCAAAAATTATTCCCTTCACCGCCAAGGTTTCCCAGGACATTGGGCCACTCTTGAACTTCCCTCGTCGTGTAGATGAAGGGCCTGTACGGGCGCGTCTCATTCAGGAACCATCACAATCTCCAGACGGCAAACGGTTGTCCTTCTCTGCCCTGACACACCTTTACACGATGGACCTTCCCAACGGGACGCCTGTCCGAGTCACCGCTGGGGACAGCCGAGAATTTCATCCCGCCTGGTCACCGGACGGGCAGTGGCTGGCTTACGTAACCTGGTCAACGGAGGGAGGACACATCTGGAAGGTTCGTGCTGATGGTCAAGGCTCGCCCCAGCAGCTCACGCGGCTTTCCGGCTTTTACCGCAATCCGGCCTGGTCACAAGACGGATTGCGAATTGTCGCACTGCGCGCGCCGCGACAGGGACGCGTGGAACGAGCTTCCGAGTGGTATGCTGCCACGGTTCCCGGGGATGACCTGGTCTGGATTCCGGCCGAGGGGGGTGAGGTGAAACTCATTGTTCCCGCACGGGGCGTCGGCCGACCACATTTCACCAATCATGAAGAGGACCGGATCTATGTGTACTCCTCCAAGGGTCTCATCTCTCTGCGCTTCGATGGCACGGACCGGCGCACCCACCTCAAGGTGGTCGGGAAAACTGGGGGACCGGAACCCACGCCCGCTCAGGACGTTCGCATCAGCCCCGATGGACGTTATGCTCTCGCTCTCATGCACAACCAACTATATCTGATGGCCGTTCCGCGGGTCGGAGGAGAAGCGCCAACTGTCAATGTGGATTCTAGCACAGTACCAATTAGGAAACTAACTGAAGTGGGCGCTGACTATCTGGCCTGGGCCAATGGCGGTTCCACGATCATCTGGGGGTTGGGTTCCACTTTCTTCCGCCTGCCCTTGGCTTCCGTTACCTTCGAGTCGGCGAAAAAGGCGGAAGGTGAGTCTGACGAGAGCCGGGAGGAGAGCGCTAGTGAAAGCGAAGGGGGTGAAGAAGAGAAGAAACTGCCCATCGAAGAAATTGAAGTCGCGATCGAGCGGCCGCGCTATCGTCCAAAGGGGACCATTGTTCTTCGCGGCTCCAGGCTCATTACTATGCGTGGCGACGAGGTCATTGACAATGGAGAGGTCGTGGTGACTGACAACCGGGTTGTCGCCGTTGGGCGTCGTGGTTCGGTGGTGATCCCGAGAGGTGCCAAGATCTTAGACCTATCGGGAACCACCATTATGCCGGGGATCGTCGATGTGCATGCCCACTGGTTTGAGATTCGCCGCGGCGTGCTCGACATGCAAAACTGGAGCTTTCTCGCCAACCTGGCTTATGGTGTCACTACCGGGCGTGATCCGCAAACCTCGACTAATGACATGTTCGCTTATCAGGACCTTGTCGACGTGGGGGAAATGATCGGACCGCGTGCCTTCTCGACTGGGCCTGGCGTGTTCCGGAACAGCAACTTCCAATCGGCCAAGGATGCCAGCAACACTGTTGCCAAATACAAGAAGTACTACCGGACCAATACATTGAAGTCTTACATGGTGGGTAACCGCAAGCAGCGACAGTGGATGGTCGAGGCGTGCAAAGAACATGAGATCATGCCGACTACCGAAGGTGCAGTTAACCTCAAGTTGGATTTGACTCATGTCATTGACGGTTTCAGTGGCAACGAACACAGTTTTCCGATTGTTCCACTTTACAAAGACGTGGTCCAATTGGTCGCCAGGGCTGGGCTTTTCTATACACCGACGCTGCTGGTGGCCTACGGGGGGCCCAATGCAGAGCACGATTTTTACTTGAGCACCGAAGTCCACGACGATCCCAAGCTGCGGCGATTCGTACCCCACAACATCCTTGACTCAAGGACCAAGAGACGACCCTGGTTCCGAAAGGAGGAGCATGTCTATCCCAAAATCGCCGCTTCGGCCGCCAAAATCATTCGCGCCGGCGGACGGGTGTGTCTAGGTGGTCACGGGCAATTGCAGGGAATTCAATGTCATTGGGAGATGTGGGCGTTGCACAGCGGAGGGTTGACCAATTTCGAGACCTTGCGGGCAGCGACACTGCACGGTGCTGAAGCGATCGGCTACGCGCAGGACCTGGGAAGCATCGAGGTGGGAAAATTCGCCGACTTGATCGTACTAGTCAAAGATCCGCTGCAGGACATTCGCAATACCAACACCATCAAGTATGTGATGAAGAACGGAGAGTTGTTCGAAGGTGACACTCTCGATCAGATCTGGCCTGAGCAGAAGCCTCTAGCTCCACTCTGGTGGTGGAATGATGAACCGTAGCGGAGCCCGCCTCGCGGGACGAAAGCCCTCAAGACGCCGCACCACTCTTCCTTCTCGAAACCATCACCGTCGTCCTCAACTGGTTTGAAGGACTCAAGCGGCTCGTTCCCACAGGCAAGTAAAAGGTTTATCCGACTCACCCAATAGGGCGGATCTTAGGCCACGCAATTTCCACGTAGAAAAGCCGAATTTTCCTAAGGAGGGCGGGCGTCCTCAGACAATCCGGAGTCACACATGGCAGGCTGGAGGCTTGGGCTGGTGGGTTTTTTGTGGAAAGTCCGACATTCAGACAAAGACAGAGTCCTACGCAGCGATGGTCAGTGGTTCATCCGAGCAGATCTGGGGGACCAAGCGAAAGGAGAAGTCTTGTAACCCAACAGCCCGGCTAAGAGCCGCCTACCGCACAAGTCAAATTCCGCCTTTTCTGCCCCTGCGATCCGGTAGTCTGTTGGAGCAC
>JALLOL010000144.1 GCA_027717875.1 Acidobacteria bacterium AH-259-L09
CAGCGGTGGCTCTATTGTTCTATTGCTCTATTGCTCTTTTGCTCTCGGCGCGCAGCGCCGTTGGGGTATGCTATATAGGTTAGAGGGAACGTTAGGAGCATTGTAAAGCCATGCCCAAAGCGATGGTGATTGTAGAATCGCCTGCCAAGGCCAGAACAATTGAAAAGTATCTGGGAAAGCGATTCGAGGTGCGTGCCTGTGCCGGGCACATCAAGGATCTGCCGGAAAGAGCACTAGGTGTGGATATCAAGGACGATTTTCGTCCCACCTATCGCGTCATTTCCGGAAAAAAGAAGATTGTTGATCAGCTGAAAAAAGAGGCCCAGAAATCAGAAGAGATTTACCTGGCGGCTGATCCTGATCGCGAAGGAGAAGCCATTTGCCAGCACCTGGCCGAAGAGTTAAACGGAACGCAAGATCGCAGAATATACCGTATTCTATTCAACGAAATCACCAAGAATACAATCCTGAATGCCTTCAAGAATCCTTCCTCCATCGATCAGAACAAGGTGCAAGCCCAGCAAGCCCGCCGCATTTTGGATCGGCTGGTGGGTTACAAGGTAAGCCCCTTATTGTGGCAAAAGGTGCGAAGCGGTTTATCCGCGGGCCGTGTCCAGACAGTAGCTCTGCGAATGATTGTGGAGCGCGAACTGGAAATTCGCGGCTTTGTGCCTGAGGAATACTGGAATTTCACTGCTCGTCTCAAGGCGAAGACCCCACCTCCATTTGAAGCCAAGGCAGTCAAGCACAAGGGAAAGAAGTTCAAGATCTCCAATCAAGAAGAGGCGGATAAACTTTTGGAGGAGCTGCGCGCAGCGGATTTTGTGGTCTCTGGGGTAAAGAAAAAGAAGAAGAAGCGAAATCCGGTTCCTGCCTTTATTACCAGCAAACTTCAGCAGGAGGCCTCTCGAAAGCTGAAGTTTCCCATAAAAAAGACTATGAGGCTGGCCCAGCGCCTCTACGAAGGTGTGCAAGTTGGAGATGAAGGAAGAGTTGGCTTGATTACCTACATGCGAACGGATTCCACCCGCGTGGCCGATTCTGCCCTGGCTGAAGTACGAGAATACTTGAAAGAGATCTATGGAGAGGAATACTTGCCTTCCAAGGCGGTCCTTTATCGGGGCAAAAAAGGAGCTCAAGACGCGCACGAAGCCATCCGGCCTACTTCAGTGCTGCGCCAACCGGAGCAAGTGAAGCCTTTTCTGGATCGTGATGAGTACCGGCTTTATGAGCTGATCTGGAAACGCTTTGTGGCCTCGCAGATGACTCCGGCCGTCTTCGACCAGACGGAGATCGAGATTGATGCAGCAAGGACCAAGTTCAAAGCCGTTGGCACAGTGATGAAGTTTGATGGTTTCCTGAAGCTGTACCAAGAAGGGCGCGATGATGGAAAGCCAGCACCAGGGGAAGATGGAAAAGTTCTGCCCGAAGTGACCAAGGGAGAGAAGCTTCAAGTGGAGAAAATCGTGCCCGAGCAAAAGTTTACTCAGCCTCCTGCGCGATACAGCGAGGCAACTCTGGTCAAGGCATTGGAGGAAAAGGGAATTGGTCGTCCTTCCACCTATGTGCAGATCCTTTCGGTCATCATGGATCGGGACTACGTCAAGAAAGGGGAAGGGCGGTTCGTGCCCACCGAGGTGGGAGAGGTGGTGATCGAGTTGCTCGTCCATCATTTTGAGGAGATTTTCGATTACGACTACACGGCCAAACTGGAGCGGGACCTTGATGAAATCGAGAATGGCAAAGAGCACTGGGTCCACACGTTAAGGGAATTCTATGCCGAGTTCTCCAAAGAGCTCCAGCAGGCCCGCAGGGAAATGAAAAATTTGAAAAAGGAAGAGGTCCCGGCGGGCATTCAGTGCGAGAAATGCGGAGGGGAAATGGTGATCCGCTGGGGCCGGTTTGGAAGGTTCATAGCCTGCAGCAATTACCCCGAATGCAAGAATACAAGGGAACTCCAGAAAGAGAGCTCGTCGTTGGATCAAGAAGATGCGGGCAAGTTGGAAAAGGAATTGTGCGAACAGTGTGGCAGGCCCATGGTCCTCAGAAGAGGACGTTATGGGGAGTTTCTGGCCTGTTCCGGATACCCGGAATGCAAGAACACCAAGAAGGTCATACAGGCCAAGGGGGAAATGGCGGTCCAGAGAGAGAAGTCCTTGGATGAGAAATGCCCCCAGTGCGGCTCCCAACTGGTGCGAAGACACGGACGGTATGGCGAATTTGTCGCGTGCAGTAACTATCCAGACTGCAGATATGTGAAGCAGCAAACCACTGGAGTCACTTGTCCGCAGTGCGGAAACGGGGAGCTGGTACGGCGCAAATCGCGTCGTGGGAAGTTCTTTTACGGGTGCAGCGCTTTTCCCAAGTGCAATTTTGTCCTCTGGCAGAAACCAGTCGACGTCGAATGTCCCTCCTGTGGCGCGGCGTATCTTCTGGAGCGCATTACCAAAAAAGAGGGTGTGATTCACTCGTGCAATAATTCCGAGTGCCACTACAAAGAGATCATCGAGCCGGTTGCCGCCGGGTAACCGAGGGCCGGGTTTGGCCCACGTCCGTGGGTGATTTGAATTGCTCATTCCAAGCTGCCTGCTATAACATTGAAGGCGTCCAACGAATATATCCGGGATTTGTGAATGTCAACCCCTCTTTACAGTGTTAACTTGTGTTCACTGATAATAAGGTGAACCGGTTACGGCCATGGGACAACATATAGGGCAAGATGTGGGATAGATGCCAATATATAGTAAAGTTCGAATGGCATGCTATTTGCTCAGTCTCATCGAGTGAAGAGGAGGAATCTTGTTTATGTCCCAGGGGGAGATCATGAGAAAAACCACATTTATTCTGTTGGTAGGCCTTCTTTTGTCGGTCGCTGTGCTGGCGCAGGCCGCTCAAAATATTGCAGCTAAAGTGCTCAGCATTCAGGGCCGTGTGGAGGTTCAACAATCCCCTTGGGCTTCCGCTCACATCAATCAGATCCTGTACCCAGGTAACATAATTCGAACCGGTCCCAGGAGCCGGGCTGCGCTTCTGATGGCTGACGAAACTCAGCTCAAGCTGAGTGAGAACAGCGAATTGGAACTCAGGGCTGTTCGACCGGTCAGCAACTTGCTGGTTCGAGTAGCAGTGACGGGTCCTCGGGCTGATCAGAGCATTTTGAACTTGAACAGGGGAAGAGCTTGGCTGCGGTCAAAGAGGACCCCTGCGCCAGTCCAAGTTAAAACGCCCGCCGTGACTGCGGCCATTCGAGGTACCGAATTTGACATCCAGGTAGCTGAAGACGGGTACACGGTTGCCACAGTTCTGGAAGGTTCGATCAATTTCTTTAATGATCTGGGCACTGTGTTTGTCAACCCGGGGGAGCAAGGACGCTGCCGTGTGGGAGAAGCACCCACCAAGGTCGTGATTTTGAACCCGGAGGATGCCGTTCAATGGACACTTTACTATATGGCAGTTGTCAGCCCGCGGGATTATCCCTTTCTCTACGCGTCTCCGCAGCAAGCGCTGGCCAATTTGGACGGTCCCAGTTCCGATCCGGTGAGAACGGCTCAAATTCAACACGATGCCGGAAATCTGCAGGCTGCTTTAGCCGCCCTGGAAGGAGCTTCTTCACCGGAAGCAGCGGAGACTCGCGGCTGGATTTACTTGGAGCAGAATCGTATCGGCGAGGCGTTTGAGCAGTTCACCCAGGCCCCGGCTGACTCACCGCGCACACGCCTTGGATTGTCACTGGCTCATTATCGCGTCAATGAGTTCGAGCAAGCCTACAATTATGTGGCCGATCCGGGTGCCGACGGTCGTCTGAAGACGCAGAAGGCCATGCTTGATTTGCTGGCCGGCGACGTCGAAAACTCGCGCGCCCTCTTGGAGTCGATCTCTCCCGATGACCCGTTTTACTTTTTGGGTCAGGGTTTGCTTTCCAACGTGCACCTGACCCAAAATGACAAGGACGCGGCACTGGCCGCCGCTGAGCGCGCAGTTCAGTCCAATCCGAATTCTCCTTCGGCTTACCTGAATCTCAGCCTCGTCCAGCAGAGTTTCTTTGACCTGCCGGCTGCCACTGGCTCGGTAGAGAAGGCCCTGGAGCTCGATCCGCAATTTCTGCAGGCCCAGGTGCAATATGCAAAGCTGCTCTTTGGCGCCGGTAACAGTGGAAAAGCTGAAACGGTGATCCGTGAGGCCCTTGCCAGTGCTCCTCAAGAGGCTGCCGTTCACTCGGCCCTGGGCTTCGTGCTGCTGGCTCGTGGCGAGACCAGAGAAGCACGTGTTCATCTCCAGCGCTCCATTGAGTTGGACAACACCCGGGGTGAGCCGCGTTTAGGGCTGGGCATCGCCCATATGCGGGAGGCTAACTATGCGGATGCTGTCCTTCAGATTCTGGAGGCGACCACTTTGGAGCCCCGGATCTCTCTGTATCAGAGCTATCTGGGAAAAGCCTTCTACGAGCAGCGTAAGTTTGAACAGGCTTTTACCGCCTTGCAGGCAGCCATGGAGCTGGATCCTCGAGACCCAACACCCCATCTGTATTCTGGAATCTTTCAGGAAGATTTGAACCGGCCCGGCATTGCCGTTAAGGACTTTCAAGAGTCAATCCGTTTAAATGATAACCGCGCAGTCTACCGAAGCCGCTTCGTCCTGGACGAAGACCGTGCCACAAGAAACATCAAGCTGGCCACCGCTTACAACCGATTGGGGCTTACCGAGTGGGCCAATCTGGAGGCGGTCAAGTCATACGCTGCGGATCCCACCAACAGTTCCACCCGCATTTTCCTGGCGGACACCTTCTTGAATCTGGATGGACGGACCGTGGCGGGCGGTTCAGAATTGTTGACGGCTCGACTGCTGCTTCCGGTCAACACCAACTCCTTTAACGCATTTAATGATTACACCTCACTTTTCGAGCTTCCTCGGCTGAACTGGAGCACCCAGGGAAGCGCTGGAAACCTGGACACGTATGCTCAGTCGCTCATTGCCAGTGGCGGAGCCAGGCGTTTTGCCTTTGGCTCTATTTTCAGCCAGGACCGCTCGGATGGATGGCGTTTGCAAAATGATGATTCGCGCAGCTATACCACCTTCAACCTGTTCAAGTTCGCCCCCACACCCCACAGTGATTTGCTGTTGTCTTTCTCCCACTCTCAGACGCGCCAGGGTGACCGGGGCATTGGCAGGTTTGTGGTTACTCAGAAGGCTGGTCACAAAAACAAGCTACTCCGCGATCCCCAGGAAAACGATCCCGATCTGCGGTTTTTCGAACGGATCAACCGGGCCGAGATCGGATATCACCACCAGTTTCATCCCGGCTCGGAGCTGCTGGTATATTTCTCTGGACGGACGTTCGAGACGCTCAGGGAGGATCAGAATGCCGGCAAAGCCTTTTTCGGAAGGGTGGATGTGGATACGCGCACATTGTCCCGGGAGCCCAATCTTAGTCTTCAGGCGACCCATCTCCTGAAGATCTCAGACTTCCAGCTCAAGTACGGCTTCGACATTTTCGAAGGCCGATCTCGGTCAAGAACAACGAACATATTTTGTGAGAGTGGTCCTCCCGAGGAGGGGTGCGTAGTGCCAGGCGAGTCACGTCAGATTACGGAGCAGGAATTTGACCTGACACGAGATAAGATCCGCTTTAAGACAATCTTCCTGCAGGGTGACTACATCGTGAGTCCCAAGCTGATCTTCACTGCTGGACTTAATTATGATTGGGCCAGGCGTTACAGCATTGAGGGCACGGGCGATGTCCAGATTTCCATGGACCGGTGGAATCCTCAAGCCGGTTTTTTGGTGAGCCCCTTCCAGTCGACCACCTTTCGTTTCAGCTTCGCCAGAACTTTGCAAACCAATCCGCAGGAGCGCTTGGTTCCGACTCATCTTTACGGTTTCGTGCTCAGTCCAAACGAGCTGGAACGGACAAGGAGTACGGGTTACGACGCGGGTTGGGACCAGCGGCTTTTTGGAGGGAAGACCTTTATTCGGACCACTGCTTTCTGGAGGGATCGGACCATTCCTACAGATGGGAATGGAGATTTGGATGCTGATTTCTACGGCGGCCGCTTTGTGGTCAACCAGTTCCTGACGGATCGTCTGACCTGGGTGACTGACTACGCGATTACGCGCGATCTTTTCGTTCAGAGGCACGATCACGATCTCCGCTTGGGTCTGTTTTACATTCATCCGAGAGGATACTTTTTTGGAATCGAAGAAGAATACTTGAACCAGTCGGATCTGCTGGGCCAGTTGGCTGAAAAGCCGAATGTGTGGACCACCAATGTTTCCATTTCCTATGAGATGCCGGATAAGTTGGGACTGCTGACCTTGGAGCTGAGTAACATTTTTAACCGGAAGTATGAGTACCTGGCTGACCCGTTGGCGCTGGATCCGCGAGTCCCTAGACGTCAGCTGAGCTTTGGGCTAAACTTCTTCTTTTAGGGCTTTTAAAGGGGTCAGAGCGTGAATTTCCGGGAGTGTTGGGGTCAGACCTTGAGTTTTTCGTTTTTGAGTTCAAAAACGAAAAACTCAAGGTCTGACCCCAAATCTCATGACCCCGAACGC
>JALLOL010000145.1 GCA_027717875.1 Acidobacteria bacterium AH-259-L09
CGTTTCGAAAGGGCCTTTCTCCCTTGTCCCTAGCTCCAAATTTTGAAAACTATATCTTCGAGATGCTAACCCATGCTGCTTACGATGACTACTGGAAACAGCTAGGTTTGAACTGGTCTGTCCGCTACCCGGAAACGTCCGACATACCCATGCTGCATATCTCTGGCTGGTACGATACTTATTGTGGAACAGCCATCGGAAACTATTTGGGTCTCCATCCTATCAAGAAGGGACCAATCCGGTTATTGATGGGACCCTGGACCCACGGTGGATCCACTCGAACCTACGCGGGGGAAGTGGAGTTTGGAGCAAGTGCCGCTATTAAAGATTTTTATTCGAAGTTTCATCTGCGATGGTTCGATCATTTTCTAAAAGGCAAGAAAAACGGCGTGGGTGAAGAGCCACCTGTCAAGATCTTTGTAATGGGCACCGGTGATGGTCACAAGGACGAGAATGGACGCCTGTATCATGGGGGATACTGGAGAAGTGAAAAAGAGTGGCCGTTAGTTGGTACGAAGCACACTAAGTATTATTTCCATGCCAACGGTACATTAAGTTCAAAGTTGCCCGATCGAAGGAGCCCACCCATTACCTATACTTATGACCCCCACGATCCTGTGCCAACGATCGGGGCTAACTCGGGGGGCGGAGGACGTCTTTTCGCGGGTGGCGCTTTTGACCAAAGAGAGAGGGAGTACAAGGGTGATCCAAGGAAGGGCTTCTTCGGCTCGAAGCCTCCCTACCTGCCCCTCAAGGCTCGCCCTGACGTGGTCGTTTTTCAAACAGCACCCTTGCCCGAAGAGGTCGAAGTCATCGGACCTATTACGGTGACACTTTATGCCTCCTCGACGGCGCCAGATACCGATTTTACCGCCAAGCTCATTGATGTTTATCCCCCCAGTCATGACTTTCCCTCTGGGTTTGAGATGAACCTGACAGATGGCATTGTCCGGGCGCGTTTCCGGGATTCCCCCGAAGAGCCTAAACTGATGAAACCTGGAAAGATCTACGAGTTTGTGATCGAACCGTTTCCCACCGCGAATGTCTTTAAAAAAGGGCATCGCATCCGCATTGACGTATCCAGCAGCAACTTCCCTAGGTTTGACCGCAACCCCAACACGGGTGAGCCCATAGGAAAGAACCGCCGTATGGTGCCAGCCGACAACTCTATCTACGTTGACCGCAAACATCCTTCTCACGTAATTTTTCCGATTATTCCTGCAAAACTGAGACAGAATTGAAGAGGCCGGACTGTTAGAATGGGCGGGTAAATGAATGACGTAAAGATTTATCCAGTAAATCTTGCGACGCGAGCTCAACATCAAAGTTTCTTCCTGTCATTCGATCATTTGTCGCGGACATCTTCCGCTGATTTTCCGCTAAAACCATAAGCAATTCCATAAAGTTCTTACCTTCCGATATTCCGCTCAGGTCCTTCTTAACCTTATCTAACTCAGACTTCAATTCTGTGATCTTTCCCCCAAATTGTGGACACGAAGTTAAGCACGGTTAACCAGTTGGCGGTATTCAGCCGGGGTTCGGTATCCCAGCTTGAGAGTCCTCTCGATAACAGGCTTCGGCGCTCTGCCAACACCGCTGGGTTTCAATTTGATTCACGCTGGGCCCAACGAAGGACTCGCCTCTTCAATACGGCTCGTCCCGAATCGAAATTTACGGCAAAAATAGGACTTGACGAACCAAAAACAGACCCCCCTAGCGCCTTTTTCGTTTGGCAATCCAGATCAATGGACGGATAGTCGGCTTAGCGGAGAAGTGGCCGGAGCTAGCAGGCGTGTCCAAAGCGGAAAGAGCCTATTATTTCCTGCAAAATCAGCAGGATGCGCCCGTCTGATTCATATGATGCGCGGCAGAATTACTAGATGATCCCCCGCGAGGTTCAGGCTCTGTTCGACAAGCTCCAGCCAATCCACGGCAGCAAGCTTGAAGTGCTGAGGATAGAGTACCAATTGAACCCGTCAGCCAGGCCAGAAATCGAGTTTCTCCTTTCTGATCTTGCCGCAAAGCATCTAGGGGAGCACCAGCTGACACCGTCTCCAAAACAGGCCGTCCGCGGAAAATACGCTCTCGGCCAAGTGATTGTTGGTGCCCGGCCATGGGATACCTTCGGTCTCCACGAAAATGAATGGATTCAGCACGTGGGCGTCTTTGGGCGCTCAGGAGGCGGCAAGACAAACGTTGAGTTTCTTATCCTGAAAGAGTTCGCAGCCCAGGGAAAACCCTTCCTCGTCTTCGACTGGAAGCGCAACTAGAACCCCATCATTCGTCACTCCCCGGTCTCCATCCCGTGATGTCATAGAACGCCTCCAGTAACCCGCCAGCGTGCTCCCGATAAGCCCGTGTGGTCAGCCTGTACAGCTTGATGTCGTTCAGATAGTTTAAGTTTAGGTAGTTGACGGCAGGGTCGTTACGGCTCGCAGGTATACATTCACTTTACTGCAAGCTCGACGATTGTAACAAAAGAACCCTACAGATACCTGTCTTACTGTCGCTGATTATCAGTCCTGTGTTGTCGGTGAGACCTAAAGAAGGCGCTCGATCAATAGGAGCAAATCTTTCTCGCGATGCTCTGCACCACCAAAGAGCACGGAGTTTATGCGCCCATCCTTGTCGATAATAATATGGGTCGGGAAACTTGAAACTTTGAACTGTTTTGCGATTTCCTGAGAGTTGGGGATGACGTGATACTTAAACTCGGTTTTCTGGAGAAAGTGCCGTAAGGCTTCTTTTCCATCCAATGCAAAGGCAAGGCAGATTACATCTTTGCCCTCAAGCTCGTCCACCAGCTTGTTGAGTCCTGGAATTTCGTGCCTGCAGGGGGGACAGTTGATAAACCAAAAATTGAGAACGACAACTTTCCCCAATAGCTGATTCAGATTGAATCTCCTGCCTTCCAGCGATGTCACGTTGAAGAAGGGGGCAGCTAGGCTCTTCTGCTCAGATGTCGATTTCCTCTCATCTATTCGAGTGGGTTCACGACCTCCAGCACGTGGTAGCGTTTTGGGTTTAGGTGATTCATCTCCAAGAGAATAGACTAGCAGCAGGCGGGGCGAGTCCTCTTTAGCGGTGTCAGTAAAATATAAGTTCCCTTGATCGTCAGAACCGACCAGCCCGGAGTCCGAAGAAATCTGGCTAAAGGCGGGCCGTCCGTCGAGTGTGTAGAAGTGAAGACGATATTCTTGAGGTTGATGGGTCTGTAAACAGATGACCAAATACCGATCCTTGACGACAGCGATTTTCGTGACTCTGGTCCAGCTCTTTTTCCATTGATCATGCCAGTCTTTGTCCAATAGTCTTCGCTCTTTGTCGACGGTTTCCGGGGGAGAGACATAGTAAGGGTCCTGTTGCACATGAAAGTCCCCGACGTAAGCGCCGTCCGCTGTGTACTTACGCACCTCATAGTCAACCTGGCCCACTGCGTAGATATTCCCTGAGCCGTCAGTGTCGAGGAAGAAACGCGGTGGGTAATTGGGGCGAAATTCCTCCTGCGGCGACAATAAGCTTCTGCGTTCTGACCCCAATAACTTGACGACCTTTTCGCCCCGTACCAAGGCTGCGTGGGGACCCTCAATAGATGATAAACCCACCAATAGATCGCCCTTGGGAGACTCCGTGACCGTGAACGGGAAGAGACCATCTAGTTGAATACGTTTCTCGAAAGACCCTTCCGGTGTCAAAACTAAGATCCCTCTGTGATCAGTGGCATAAAGACGATTGTTTCGCCCACTGAAGTGGACATCGAAAGCACGCTTCATTTCGAGCCGATTTCGCAGATCATCTCCCATGTACCGAACTAGGTTTCCTTGAAGACCGAATTCCCGGATTGTATTACCTACCGGGTCGACGACATATAATGCCTTGGATGTGACTGAGAGAGTGAAAGTGGAGCGGATCGGTCTATGCGACTCGGGGGTTAGACGAATTTTCCTTCGGAGTCTCAGTTCAGGAGCCTTTGCCTTACGCTCCTGATCAGGGAAGAATCTTGGCCTGACGTCGTCGCTGGCTGCCACAGACGGCAGACCCTCTTTCCTCCGGCTCGTCGCCTTTTCGATCTCCTGAACATTTGCATGGAAGTTCTCAGTGCAGGCTATCGAAGCTACGAAAAACCAAAAGATTGCTTTCTTCATCATTTCTCTTTCGTTCCTCGTAGGCAGGGAACATCATGCAGCAACAATTCGTTTAAATAGAAATTCCTTCTTTTGAAATCTTTTTTCTTCGGTATTAGTTTGCAGGAGATCACGTGCAGCAGTTTTTCTTCTGCCTCTCTGGCGCGCAGCCACTGCAGCGCCGTTTAGCATGATCGTAGCGCCGCCCTGTTTAGAAAAATGAGGATTCAGTCAGAAGCCTTTAGTCTTGCCACGGCGGTGCGTACTCTTTTCACGTGCCCGCCAACATCTGTCCAGGCAAAGACAATCTCGTCCCCGCTTCTTTCCATACGAGGAAAACCACTGGCTCGGGCTGCACTGGAGCCGGCGATCAACCAGGAAGGCTGGAAGGAGCCGTCGGAAAGAACCCGCCGAACCCGGAGTTCGGCCCTGTCACCTGTTGCTTTCAGCCAGCTCACTAACGCACCCCCATGGGGCAGTAACACAGTGTCGACGCGGCCCAGCGGATGCCCTTCATCAATTCGCACTGGCTTGCCAAAGCTTTGACCACCGTCGGTGGAGAAAACGATGTACACGCGTGGAACAGCTTTGGCCGCAGTGAACCAGGCAATGGCAACTTGCTGGCCTTCAGCAGAAACAGCTGGGCCGTTTACCGGGCAGCCAGGAATCTCCCAACCGTCTCCGTGCAGCGTCTGGGGTTCGGACCACCGGCCGCCCACGAAGCGAACCACGGAAATATCCCGGGTCTCCAGTTCCGAACGATCCCGGTATGCCACGATCGCACCCTGGGGCGTCATCGCCGCCGAGGTCTGGCAGCACTCACACACACGCCCGTCCAGGAGGATTTCTTGGCCCATAAGTCCGTCCGCTCCAATGACAATGTGTCTCAAATTCATACCGCCGTGACCTTCGCGGGCGCCTTTGCCGGCGGCCATCTCCCGACCGTCTAACCACACGGCCGCAAGCTGGCTCTTGCCCCAAGGCAGTAGCGAGACAAACCCGTGCTCAGTTGGGGTCCCATCCCGATGGGGAATCATGGGCTTGCCCCAGGTCTGCCCCCCGTCCGATGAGCGGGCGATGTAGACGTCGTAAGAGTAAGTGCCCCCTGAGCTCTTGACCAGCCAGTGAGCGGCCAAAGAACCGTCTGCAAGTGCAATCAGGGATGGGAAATCGGCCCAGTTCACGAACCAATCTTGGCCGCTGGAGATGGTCAGGGGCGCTGACCATCCTCTTCCTTGGCGCACCGAAAAACGAAAAGCGTACCTGTCCCCGGAGGGCTCGAGCCAGCTCAGAAAAACCCGTCCGTCCGGGGCTGTGGAGATGTTGGCCTCGCCACTGCCGGGGCCAGCCGGAGATTTGATCTCCAACACGTTTGGTGACAACGCCGGGTTCGGGAGCTCCCCGCCGCCTGCTGCCTGTAAGAGCAGCACCGCGGTGAGGCTGAAAGCCACCATCCCGAATGGAGTCCGAACTTTCCTACCGACATTCCTCATATTAACCCCAGATCCGAGTTCGCCTGGCTTCTTCATGATGAATGATCAAAGCCTATCAGCTCTCCAACCTTGAATCCACTGCTGTTTGGTCATCTTTCGGCCGAAAACGGCCTCTGATTCTTGGGTTATCCAGGTACTTTCGTCAAAATCTGATAATCGGAGACACCTCTCCAGCCATCTTGTCAGAAACTCAAACGTGGTCCGAGCTGTTCGCTTGTTTGAAATCCGATTTCATTTTTGCTGCGACCCCTACAGCCTTTAAAAACAGGTGTCAGCGAACCCTTGGGGAGAGCAAGAAAAACAGGCGGGGTCACACGTTGCCTTCAAAAAGCTCTTGACAAGGCCCTCATCCAGGATCAGAATCGGTACTGGTCCCAAGCGGTCCACGATGAAGTGGCCACGAGGTTGATCGAAAGGTCAGCGGAGGTTACAAAGCCACAAGTCTAAAGGTCACTTGGGACCTTTTTCTTACTCTCTTACCCTCCACGCGTTGGAGAAGGAATGACCAAAGCTGAATTAGTTGATGAAGTCTCTGAGAATTCCGGCCTAACAAAGCAGGATGCTGAAGTCGTGGTGCAAACTGTTCTGGTCAGCATCGTCGATGCTTTAAATTCCGGGGAAGCAGTTGAACTCCGAGGCTTCGGCAGTTTCCGACTGCGACACAGAACGCCACGGCTAGGCCGTAACCCGAAGACCGGTCAAGCAGTCCAGGTTCCCGCCAAGAGAGTTCCGTACTTCAAGCCAGGCAAAGCATTAAGAGAACTCATCAACTCCTAGAAGTCCCCACTAAATGCCTCAGGGTCCCGTCGTCCTTAACTGGTTTGAAGAACTCAAACGCCTGGTGCCGACGGAGTGATTTTCGCCTGCCGTATGGTGGGCAGAACAGACCCATCTATCTTTCGAA
>JALLOL010000146.1 GCA_027717875.1 Acidobacteria bacterium AH-259-L09
GCGGGGTCATTGACCCCCCTACCTGTCGAAGGCCGCGTCGAAGGCCACTTCGGAAGGTTCGAAGTCAAGCCGGCGTACAAAGGCAGCCGCCTCGGCGGCCCCGTGTTCCCGGTCCATTCCGCTGTCCTCCCACTCCACCGAAAGGGGGCCTTGGTAGCCGATCTCGTTGAGGGCCCGAATCACCTCCTCAAATCGGATGCTGCCGCGGCCCAGAGAACGGAAATCCCAGAACCGCTCCGGATGACCAAAAGGCAGATGACCTCCAAAAACTCCTGAACGTCGGGGTGTCGCAGACCAATACACGTCCTTCATGTGGACATGGTAAATTCGATCCCGAAAAGTTCGAATAAAGGCGACGTAATCGACTCCCTGGTAGCCAAAGTGACTGGGATCGAAGTTGAAGCCGAAGGTCTCACGGTGATTCAAGGCCTCCAAGGCGCGTTCAGCACTGGAGATATCAAAAGCGATCTCGGTGGGATGAGCTTCCAGTGCAAAACGAACTCCGACCTGGTCGAAAACATCGAGAATGGGATTCCAACGATCTGCCAAGTCTTTGTAACCGGCATCGACCGACTGTGGCTCCACCGGCGGAAAGGAATACAAAAGGTGCCAAATGCTGCTTCCTGTAAAACCGTTGACCACCTTAAGCCCAAACCGGGCAGCGGCACGGGCCGTGTTCTTCATCTCCTCGGCAGCTCGCTGGCGAACTCCCTCTTGATCCCCGTCTTCCCAGACATGGGGGGGGAGGATGCTCTTATGACGGTTGTCAATGTTATCGCATACGGCCTGCCCTACCAGATGGTTACTTACGGCGAAGCACTTGAGTGCGTGTTTGTTGAGAATTTCCCATCGCTGCTCACAGTAGCCGTCTTCTTCTAATGCCTTGTGGACATCAAAGTGATCTCCCCAACAGGCCAACTCGACGCCATCGTAGCCAAAATCCTGGGCCTTTTGGCAGATCGTCTCGAAGTCCAAATCAGCCCATTGTCCGGTAAAAAGCGTTACAGGTCTCGCCATGACTGTCCTCCCTGGCTGCGAGGATAGCACACCAAATCTTAGAAGTCAGGAGCCAGGAGACAGGAGTCCAGGAGTCAGAATTCAGAATCCAGAATCCAGAATTGGCTCTTTCAGCTTTTGGACTCTGAGAAGTTTGAAAGTTGAAAAGTTGGAAGGTTGGAAAGTTGAGAGTTAAAAACTTGAAAATGACAAAGCGCCCATCAAGTTGAGCCTGCAACCTTCAACTTTCCAACTTTCAACCCTTCTGAATTCTGGATTCTGAATTCTGACTTCTGGATTCTGTCTCCTTGTAGCCTCCCTGAAATCATGCTAAATTCCCCAGCGGCTCTGTACTTTCACACTCGAACAGGAGGCCGAAGATGAAGGATCCGGACCTTGTTGAGACCAAGGATTTTAAGCCGTTTGTGCCCGCCGAGACTCAACTTCCTGAGCTGACCTTCAAAGCAGTAGTCTTGGGGGTTGTGATGGCGATCGTTTTAGGCGCAGCCAATGCTTATCTGGGAATGAAGGCGGGACTGACGGTGGCCGCCACCTTTCCCGCAGCGGTAGTGGCCATGGCCGCTCTACGATGGTTGAAAGGATCTGTGCTGGAGGAAAACATCGCCCGAACCACTGCATCGGTCGGAGAAGCCCTGGTTGCGGGTGCGATTTTTACCATTCCGGCTTTTGTCATTAGTGGTGTGTGGGACCGTTTGCGCTACTGGGAAAGCACCCTCATCATGTTGATAGGAGGCCTTCTAGGTGTTCTTTTTGTCATCGTTCTGCGGCGTACGATGGTGGAAGAAGCCGAGTTGCCTTTTCCGGAGAGCGTGGCCGCCGGTGAGCTGGTCAAAGCCGGTCAGGGAGGGCAAACCGGGGCCCGACATGTCTTCTCAGCCATGGGCATTGCTGGAGCCTGGGAACTCATCAAGAACAGTAACGGAGTCCAAATCGTTTCCGATTATACCCGAACGTTTATCTCACTGGGGACTTCCAGCATCGAAATGCTGGGTCAAAGGATCAGCTATGTGGGAGGGCTGCTGCTGGAATCTCCCGCGGCCTCTCCTGCCCTGGTTGGTGTGGGATTCATCGTCGGTCCTTCGATCGCCTCGGTTCTCTTTTGCGGCGCTCTCCTGGGTTGGCTGCTTCTCGTTCCGCTGAGTCTGTTTTTGAATCCTGGCCTGGCAGCGCAGGTCGGTGAACAAGCCTCCTGGGTTGATCTCAGTGTCGAAGTCTGGCTGCGACAGGTACGCCCCCTGGCCGTGGGGACCATGATTGTAGCGGCATTCTATACCCTCTTCCGGCTTCGGAAGTCACTCCTTGAAGGCATTGGAAAGGCCGTCCGCGACCTACGAGCGGCTAAGACGGGAGCTAAGGAGGTAAACCGGTTGGAGATCGATCTGGATTTCAAGAAAGTCGGTATGGCCATCGCTCTTCTGTCTATTCCACTGTTTTTCCTCTACCTCTACTTCAGCCGCTCCATCTTTGGCTCTCTCCTTCTTACGGTAGTAATGGTGGTTCTCGGTTTTCTCTTTGCAGCCGTGGCAGCTTACCTGGTTGGGCTCTTGGGAAGCTCAAATAACCCCATCAGTGGCCTCACTTTGAGCACTCTTCTGATTTCCGCCGTCCTCATGGTCATGATTGGCGTGACGGGGAACTTGGGGATCATGGGCGTTTTAGGTGTGGCGGGGGTTGTCTGCTGTACGGCGGGGATTGCGGGCGACATGATCCAAGATCTGAAGGTGGGGCATATCCTGGGAGGAACGCCCTGGAAAATGGAGCTGGGAGAGATCATCGGGGTAGTGTTCGCAGCCCTGGTCCTGATCTGGCCCATGATCGCCATGGATAAGGTTTACGAAATCGGCAGTGCTGAGCTGCCGGCGCCGCAGGCCGGTCTGATGGCGCTGATGGCGCGTGGCATCGTGGGAGGAGAGATGCCCTGGCCTTTGGTGATTGCCGGTATCTTTTTTGCCTTGGCTCTAATTCTGATCAAAGCTCCGTCTCCAATGTTGATCGCGGTCGGAATGTATCTTCCCTTCCATTCGACAGCCGCCATCTTCGTCGGTGGAATCATTCGCTGGATTCTGGATACTCGGTTGGAACGCAAAAGAGTGAGTGCAGTGGAGCGGACTAGCGCTGTCAACACCGGTGTCCTCCTCTCCTCAGGATTTATTGCGGGTGAGGCCCTGATGGCAGTTCTACTAGCCTTTTTGGTCTTAGGATCCGACTTTTTTGAGTGGGGTCGCTTATTCCCCCAGATCTCCGCCAATCCCTGGCTGGGGATGCTTGCCTTTCCCTTGCTGGTGTACCTGCTGGTGAAGGTTCCCTTGAACGCCATGCAAAAAGGAGGGGCTCCCGGGGTCAAACTGGAGTAATGGCGGTTGACCCGCGTTTTTTGGGCTCTCGTCCACGCCGCCGTTTGGACTGGGAAGAGGATGGTGAGGGACGGGCCGTGCTTCTGCGGCCCAAGCTCGGTGAGGGTCGTCTCGGTCGTTGGGTTGCCTCTTACTTCAAAAACCCTTACTACCAGATCCGTTTTGACGAGTTTGGTAGCCTGGTCTGGAAATCTTGTGACGGGAAGACCCAAGTGTCGGAAATCCTCGAGCAGATGCGCGAGCGCTTTGGAGATCGAATTGAACCCGCCGAGGAGCGTTTGTACGAATTCATTTGCAAGATGCATCGAGCCAAGCTGATCGAGTTTTAGGGCAATAACGGTCGCGGCTCTGTTAACAATCAATAATAGCATCATGCAATACGCCATCGGAGTGGACATCGGAGGACACAAGATTCGAGCAGCCCTTTGCAACAGTCGGGGTGACTTTATGGTACGCCACAGTGCTGAGATCGACCCGGAAGCCACCACGGCTCAAACCAATGTCGACATCCTGGTCTGCGTGATTGAAGCCGTTTTGAAAAAGGCCGGTCTGTCACCACGGGATTTGGCTTGCATCGCCGTCGGTGTGCCTGGAGTGACCAATACCAAAGAAGGCGTTGTCGTCCTCTGTCCCAACGTCCCTCACTGGGATGGTCTTCCTTTGAAAGGGGCTCTGGAAAAACGCCTGCCTGTCTGCTTGAAACTGGACAACGATGTCAACATGGCGGCTGTCGGAGAATACTGGAAGGGGGCGGCTTGTGGACACGCTCACTTCTTTTTCTTAGGCCTGGGAACCGGCATTGGTGCGGGGATTTTTGTCGATGGTCGACTCTATCGAGGTTCTCATGACGGAGCGGGCGAAATCGGTTACGCGGTTCTCCATCCCGGACTGAGAGAACGTCGAGTCGGTGATTGGGGTTGGCTCGAGTCCATCGCCTCGGGAGCGGCTATTGAGAAGCTCGGCCAGGATGCCGCTCGTCAACACCCCGATTCGTTGATTCACCAGATGGCAGGCACTCCCGAGCGGGTCTGCACGGCATTGGTCTTTGAAGCAGCTCGCCAAGGAGACCTGCATGCAGGCCACATTGTGGAGGAAGCGACTGATTACCTGGCACTGGCGGTGGTCAACATCACTGCCTTGCTGGATCCTGAACTGATTATATTTGGCGGTGGAGTATCCCGGCAGGGAGAGGGAATCTTGCGGCCAGTGCGTGAAAAAGCTCAGGGATTCGGCATACCAATCCCGCCCATTTGTCAGAGCAAACTAGAGGACGAGGCCCAGCTCTACGGGGCCGTTTATACTGCACTGGAGCCCATTAATACGGCACTCTGAAGATGATGGAAGAGAAAGAAGAACGAATCGGCATTTTCTCGAGCTGGAACTGGTTGTACGTGACGGTGATCGTCTACACCACGGTCCTCATTGTGCTCCTTTACCTACTAACCGCTATTTTCGACCACAGCATCCAATGACCCCACTGGACTGGTTTGTCTTTGTTCTCTACTTCGGCGGGGTGGTGGCCTTCGCAATCTTTCAAAGCCGGAAGAACGTGGGCGTGGAGGGTTATTACCTTGCGAATCGCCGCCTCTCCTGGGGTGCCATTGGCCTCTCCGTGATGGCCACCCAGGCCAGTGCCATCACCTTTATTGGAACCACCGGGCAGGCCTATGACGATGGAATGGAGTTTATTCAGGTCTACCTGCCTCAGCCACTGGTGATGGTACTGCTGTGCGTGTTGTTCGTTCCCTTCTTTTACCGCGCTAAGGTCTATACGGCATATGAATACTTGGAAAACCGTTTTGACGCCAAGACACGTTCCTTAACCAGCTTTTTGTTTTTGCTTTCACGTGGCATGGCAGCGGGTATCGTAATGTACGCTCCAGCGGTGGTGCTCTCCGTGATCATGGGCTGGGACGAGACCCTTACCATCCTGATTATGGGGGCGGTGACCGTCCTTTACACTGCGGCCGGAGGAATCACAGCGGTCATCTGGACCGATGTCGTGCAGATGCTAATGATGTTTGCCGGGATTGTAGTCGCTTTATTGGTTCTCTTTGGCGAGCTTCCCTCGGAGGTGGGTATCGGTGATGTGGTCTACATTGGGGGCATTCAGCAGATGTGGAAGAGCATTGACCTGTCTTGGGATCCGACCAAAACCTACACGCTTTGGTCAGGACTCGTAGGCGGTTTTTTCCTGGCCCTAGCCTACTTTGGGTGCGATCAGAGTCAGGTGCAGCGCTATCTTACCGCCAGCTCACTCAAGCAGAGTCGACTTGCTTTGATCTTCAACGCCTTTGTCAAAGTCCCGATGCAGTTTTTCATCCTCGCCATTGGGGTCTTGCTCTTTGTCTTCTATCATTTCGAGCGTCCACCTCTGATCTTCAATCCAGCCGAGGCCGCCGTTGTTGAAAACAGTCGGCATGGGGAGGAATTCACTCGTCTGAAGGCGGAACACAAGAGTCTGCACAGCCTGAGGAGGGAGGCGACCCTGGGGCTCCTGCGGGCCCGCCAGGATGGAGGAGATCTGCGCCAATGGCATGATCAAATTCAGCAATATGATCACGGACTGGCATCATTGCGAAGACAATCCAAGGACCTGGTCGAAGAGATCCGAGGAGAATCGTCAGACGATGTGAATTATGTTTTTCCCTCTTATTTGGTGAAATATGTCCCAGCCGGTGTCTTGGGACTGATGATCGCCGTGATTTTCGCGGCCGCCATGTCTTCTCTCGATTCGGAACTAGCCGCACTGTCCAGCGCAACGGTAGTGGATTTCTACCGGCGTTACTGGAAGCAGGAAGGTTCCGAGGACCACTACCTTGCCATTTCCAGGCTGGCCACCCTGCTCTGGGGAGTTCTTGCCATGGGCTTTGCTCTCTATGTCGGTAGACTCGGATTATCTCTGATTGAAGCGGTCAATCGTGTCCCATCCTTGTTTTACGGGTCTCTATTGGGAGTCTTTCTGCTGGCTTTTCTGGTGAAGAAGGCCAATGGAACAGGAGCCTTCTGGGGTGTTATCGCGGGTGTCTTGTCTGTTTTGACCGTAAGCTGGTTTACCCATATTTCATGGCTTTATTACAATGTGGTCGGTGCCGTTGTCGTGTTGGCGGTTGGCACCGTTCTGAGTGGCTTG
>JALLOL010000147.1 GCA_027717875.1 Acidobacteria bacterium AH-259-L09
ACTGAATCCCTAAGGCAGGCTCTGGCATAGGCTGCCAACGGCTTTGGAGTTGGGCCCGTAAATGTAGGTGATATACAAGAGGAGTGAGACAAGTGGAAAAAATTGCTGTGGGAATCTTGGGCGCCACCGGGGCGGTGGGACAAAAGTTTATCTTAGTTTTGGCTGATCATCCCTGGTTTGAGATCCGAGAATTGGCTGCCTCCGAACGGTCATCCGGGAATCGGTACGAGGACGTGGTGGCCTGGAAACAATCGGTTCCCATGCCGGAAAAGGTCCGTGGCATGATGGTGAAGGATTGTGAAGCGAACCTCGAATGCAGGATCGTTTTCTCCGGTCTCGACTCCTCCGTAGCTGGAGAAGTTGAAACGGCATTCGCTGAAGCGGGTTACTGGGTATTTTCCAATGCCAAAAACCATCGCATGGATCCAGACGTTCCGCTGGTGATCGCCGAACTCAACCCTGAGCATCTGGACATCATCCCCTATCAGCAGAAAAACCGAGGTTGGCAGGGTGCCATTGTCACCAATGCCAACTGTTCGGCAATCGTCCTGGCCCTTTCCATCGGTCCGCTTCAGAAGGAGTTCGGGTTGAAGGCGGTTCACGTGGTAACCTTTCAGGCCATCTCTGGTGCCGGCTATCCTGGCCCTCCTGCACTGGATATCTTGGGTAACGTCATTCCTTTCATTTCCGGCGAAGAAGAAAAAATCGAAACTGAAACGCAGAAGATTTTGGGCAGGCTGGGAAAAGACAGCTTTCGGCCGGCCGATTTCACCGTCAGCGCTCACGCCAATAGAGTCCCCGTTGAGGAAGGCCACCTGGAATGTGTTTCAATTCGATTGGGGGAGAAGGCTTCAGTGCAGGAGGTGGTTCGTTGCTGGCAGCAATTTGCTGGAATGGCACAAGAATTGAATCTTCCCTCGGCGCCCAAACAGCCCGTGGTGGTCTTTTGCGAGAAGGATCGTCCCCAACCTCGTCTGGATGTCTGGAAATACAAGGGGATGAGTGTGCTGGTGGGGCGGGTTCGCTCCTGTTCAGTGTTTGACATCAGGTATGTCGTGCTTGGACACAACACCATGCGAGGGGCGGCAGGAGCTTCGCTGTTGAATGCGGAACTGGCGCTCAAAAGAGGCATGCTTGATTAAGAGCAAAAGAACAAACGCGCTTCGCGCGTAGAGCAAAAGAACAAAAGAGCAATAGAGCAATAGAAGAAGAGAGCGAAGCACTTCACGACAGCACCACAGCACGGCAGCACCACAGCACGAAGTCACGAAATCACGAAGTCACGAAATCCATGATCGTCATTAAATTCGGCGGCACCTCCGTGCAGGATGCACCGGCTATGGTGCGGGCCATCCAGGCAGTTGAAAAGCAACTTGACAGAAAACCCGCCGTGGTTCTTTCGGCCATGGGTAAAACCACGGACAAGCTGTTGAAGATTGCCGAAAAGGCTCATAGAGGTGAGGTGGAGGCAGCGCGTGGGATCAGTCGGGATTTGAAGGGGCATTACCTTCGAGTCGCCCGAGAATTGTTAACCGGGACACGGCTGCTGAAAACAGAGGATCGACTGGGTGGCTACTTCGAAGAAATTTCAAACATCATTCAAGGGTTGTATCTATTGGGTGAGTGCACCCCACGCAGCAGGGATGCGATTGCCTCTTTTGGTGAGCGTATGAGCAGCTTGATCTTTGCTGAAACACTGGGCGAAAAAGGACATCCCGTGGCCTTGTTAGATTCTCGAGAGTTCATCCGAACAGATGACGATTTTACGCGGGCTGCGGTGCTTGAAGAGGTCTCTTTTCCGAAGATCCGCGAGCAGGTTGCCCCGCAGCTGGATGACGGTAGGCTTGTTGTTCTACCAGGTTTTGTTGGCTCCACCGTCGACGGGATTACGACCACTATTGGGCGCGGAGGCTCCGACTACACGGCTTCACTAGTCGGGGCCGCGCTCCAGGTCAAAGACATCCAGATCTGGACCGATGTGCCGGGAATTCTAACAGCCGATCCTCGAATTGTGCCCGAGGTTTACAAGATCAAAGCGATTTCTTTTAGTGAGGCCTCTGAATTGGCTTACTTTGGTGCTCAAGTGCTTCATCCGAGCACGCTGATTCCGGCCGTTTCTCGCACTATCCCGGTTCACGTCTGTGATTCTTCCAAAATTGATCAGATCGGTACGCTTATCTCGGCGAGCTCCATTCCTTGCCAAACACCCGTGAAATCCCTTGCATGCAAGAAAGGGATTACGCTGCTGAATATCCACTCCACGCGCATGCTCCTGGCCTATGGTTTTCTACACCGGATCTTTGAGGTTTTCGATCGGCGCAGAACGGTGGTCGATGTCGTGGCCACATCCGAGGTCGATGTCTCTCTGACCATAGACTCTGCGGCGAATCTGCAGGCCATTTTAAATGATCTACGAGCTTTCGGCCGGGTTGACGTGGAGCCGAACGTCGCCATCATTTGCATCGTGGGGGACAACCTCCGAAACACTCCAGGTGTTGCTGCTCGAATATTCCAGGCACTCGATGTGATCAATGTGCGAATGATTTCGCAGGGCGCGTCTCACATCAACGTGACTTTTATTGTGCAAGAAGACAAAATGGAAGATGCGGTTCGGCAGCTGCACGATGAGTTTTTTACGGAGCCCGATCCGCAGCTTTTCGAAGCGATTTCGTGAGTTCGTGCCTTCGTGAGTTCGCGCGTGCATTCGTGCTTTGGTGCTGGGACGCGGTAGTTTACCTCACGACAGCACGAAAACACGACAGCACGAAAAACCATGCGAGTTACACTGATAGGCCATGGCAAAATGGGAAGGATGGTGGAGAAAGTAGCGCGCGATCGCGGCCATGAAATTGTTCATATTCTTAACAGTCAGAATCATCCGCCAGGTAGCGAATTTTCTGGAGAATGGGTGAAACTCACCGACGCGTTGATCGATTTCTCAGTGGCAAATGCGGTGCACTCCAATGTCGAAGGTGCCCTCCGTGCAAAGATCCCAATTGTGGTGGGAACTACTGGTTGGACTGAACACTTAGACAAGATCCGCACAATTGTGGAAGCGGATCAAGGCGCCTGCATTTACTCGAGCAATTTCAGCATGGGTGTTCAGGTGCTCTTTTATCTTACACGGCGGGCTGGAGAACTCCTTTCCCGTTTTCAAGATTTCCATCCTTTTGTCGTGGAGTCTCACCACGCTCACAAAGTAGATGCTCCCTCTGGAACGGCTCTTACCTTGCGCCGGATTCTCGAGGAATCCTACCGCTCGAACATACCGGTGTCGAGCCTTCGGGCCGGTTTCTTCCCCGGGAATCATAGGGTAGGATTTGACTCACTTTTTGAGACTTTAACGCTGGAGCACACGGCACGAAGCCGGGAGAGTTTTGCCGGAGGAGCGCTTTTCGCTGCCCAGTGGCTCCAAGACAAAACAGGCTTCTACAGCTTCGAAGAAATCCTATTTGGTGAAGAACATGACTAATCTAAGAGGTTGTGGCACAGCACTGGTGACTCCTTTTAATTCTGATAATCAGGTCGATTTAGAAGCCTATCGGGAAATCACCCGCTGGCAGATCGACTCCGGGATCGATTTTGTGGTTCCCACTGGGACGACCGGATAAAGCGCCACCTTGGAGGAGGAGGAATATCGTGCCGTAATTCGTACCTGTGTGGAAACGGTCTCCGGCTCCGTTCCAGTAGTCGCCGGCGCAGGAACCAACCATACGCAACACGCGATTCACTTGTCTCGCATCGCTGAAGAGCAAGGAGCGGACGCCGTCCTTTCTGTTACTCCTTACTACAATAAACCGACCCAGGAAGGTCTCTTTCGACATTTTCAGAAGATTGCTCAAGCGATTAGCATACCCGTCATTTTGTATAACGTACCGGGACGCACGGGAACCAACATAACGTCTGAAACGACGCTTCGTCTGGCCAACGTCGACAATATCGTTGGTGTCAAGGAAGCCAGTGGAAGTCTCGATCAGATTATGGAAATCCTGACTGACCGGCCCCCTGAATTTTCCGTCCTTTCCGGCGACGACAACCTTGCTTTTGCGGTGACATCCCTGGGTGGGGACGGTGTGATCTCAGTAGCCAGCAACTTGATTCCTGCCGAAATGTCTCGAATGATTGACCTGGCTCGTCATGGAAAAATGGAAGAGGCGCGGAAAATTCATTATGAGTTTCTCTCCCTGATGAACCTCAACTTTGTGGAGTCCAATCCTATTCCCGTCAAATACGCACTTTTCCAGATGGGCAAGATCCAAGAAGTTTATCGCCTTCCCTTATGTCCGCTGAGCGAAAGTAACAAACGGAAGATGGATCAAGAGCTTCAAAAGCTGAAGTTGGTCGGCTCCCATGATTGAGACGATCGAGAGGCTTTATCAAAAAGATAAGTTTGAAGCACAAGATCGGCGCACACTGGAATCCTTTCTGGATCAGCTGGACAGTGGGGAAATTCGGGCTGCCGAAAAGGTTGAGGGCCAATGGAAAGTGAATGGCTGGGTCAAGAAGGGGATCCTGGTTGGCTTCCGCATGGGTGTGCTCACCGATCGATCCATCAATGAGCACTTCCAGTTTTTTGATAAGGATACCTTTCCACTAAAATCTCTCCATCTCAATTCGGGGGTTCGTTTGGTCCCTGGGGGATCTGCCATCCGGCGCGGAGCCTATGTGGCTTCAGGGGTCACCTGTATGCCACCCATGTACGTCAATGTCGGAGCCTACGTGGATGAAGGCACCATGGTCGACTCGCACGCCCTGGTCGGTTCATGTGCTCAGATCGGAAAATGCGTTCATTTGAGCGCCGCCGCCCAGATCGGTGGGGTGCTGGAGCCTGTGGGAGCTCTTCCCGTGATAGTTGAAGATGAGGTTCTAATTGGAGGAAATTGTGGGATCTACGAAGGAACGATTGTGCGGCGCGGTGCGGTCTTGGCAGCGGGAGTAATTTTAACGCGCGGAACCCCGGTTCACGACCTGGTTAAGGAAACAGTATACCGTGCGGACCAAGAGCGACCCCTTGAGATTCCCGAGGGTGCGGTCGTCATTCCCGGCACTCGCCCTATTTCTTCCGGCTATGGCAAGACTCAGAGACTTTCCCTTTACTCTCCCATAATCGTTAAGTACAGGGACTGGAAAACTGAGAAGTCGGTAAGGCTTGAAGAATGGTTGCGGTGACTGAGGAGACAGAAGACAGGAGCCAGAAGCCAGGAGTCAGGAGCCAGGAGTTTAATTATCAGTGAAAATCCGCTCAGATCCGTGTGATCCGTGATCCCAGAACTCAACAGCTCACGGAGCGAGACAGACCCGTGCCCTACCGATTTGCTTCACGCTTAGACGACGTCGGTCTTTCCATGATTCGCCAGATCATGCTGAAGGCTGAGAATTGTGTGAATCTGGGGATCGGTGAACCCGACTTCTTTGCGCTCAAAATTGTACGTCAAGAAGCTCATCGAGTGCTTGATGAGGAAAAGGTCGGCTATTCGCCCACGGCGGGGCTGGCGGATCTGTGTGAAGAAATCCGACGCTACCATGGCAGCTTCCCCGATCACTCTGCCTGTGTAACCAATGGCAGCCAGGAGGCCCTGTTCGATCTACTGTTTGCGCTGATCGAGGAGGGGGATGAGGTCCTGGTCCCCAATCCTGGATTTGTCGCCTATCCTATAGTAGTGAGCCTGGCAGGAGGAGTGCCTGTTGAATATCCACTCAGGCGCGAGAACAATTTCCATTTAACTAAAGGCGACATTGCGCCCCTTGTCAGCGGCCGCACCCGTGCCATTATTCTCGTTTCCCCTTCTAATCCCACAGGTCAGTGCCTCACACTTGAGCAGTTGCAGTTCGTCACCCGCGTAGCTGAGGAAAGAAACCTGGTGGTGATCAGCGATGAAATCTATCGCGAGATCTACTACACCGAGGAAAAACCACCTACGATTGCCGATGTGACGGATCGAGCCGTGATTTTGTCTGGCGTGTCCAAGATGGCCAGCATGACCGGATGGCGTATCGGCTGGGCCTGTGGTCCTGAGGAGATTATTGAGAAATTGACCGTGATGCATCAGTACAACTCCTCTAGCGCTTCCACTCTGGCACAAAGAGCCGCTTTGAAGGTTTTCACACAAGAGGGTCGAGTGGCCGTGGGGCGACAGCGCAGGCTTCTGGAGGTCAACTGTAATTTGGTCTGTTCCTGGGTGGAACGAGAGCTGGGCAGGCCTTATGTTCGCCCTCAGGGAGCCTTTTATTTGATGCTCTCGGTCGAGGATTTGAAGCGAGACAGTTTTGCAGTCAGCCTGGAGCTTCTCAAGGACGGAGTTGCTACCATTCCCGGCTCCGCCTTTGGCAGCGAAGGGGAGGGCTTCCTGCGTCTCTCCTTTGCCTGTGAGCGAGGCAAAATTGCGGAAGGGATGGCCCGGCTAAAAAAGGGCTTGGAACGCCTGTCTGGAAAAGGTTGAAAGGTTGGAAGGTTCCAAGTTCCAGG
>JALLOL010000148.1 GCA_027717875.1 Acidobacteria bacterium AH-259-L09
GAAACACATGATTAATGGGACAGGATATTAGGGGAAGGGGAGCCAGGCAACCATGCGGGTTCTGACTCCCCAAGGTCGTGAACTTTAACGGGACAGCCTACTGTTCAAAAAACAAATGTTTAATTTACACCCCTGACGAGAAAAAAGGCCCACTGTTCATGGGCCTTTCCGAGGACTCAATCCAGAAGGTTTTATTTACAAGCTACTAAGAACGGCTATTGTCCAGAGGGCACATAGCTCAAATCTGGACGATAGCGCAAGATGTCGCTCCGCGACGATCGGATAGTTCCATCAAAGGTTTCAATTAGCGATTCTGCTTCCTGGCGACCCAGGACTTCTTCCAGCACAGCAGGGAACGGTTTCTCAGGCGGTGTGAGGCCAGCCCAGTTTTTCTTCGGCAGAACCAGATTGAAAAGAGGTCCCTCTCCACCGGCCACCACTTGGCTCCAGAAATAGTAATTCGGCCAATTGGCTTTCTGAAGCGCCGCGTGGAATTTGCGGGCACTGTACAGAAAGTCCGTTACCTTGGATTCGTGCACCTGGAAGGCAACAACGAGAACTAAAGGGAAAGACTTGGGATTAAAACCGCCCTCGGGCAAATAAGAAATGTCCTGGTGGAGGCGGGAAAACCAGCTGGTTATCGAATCCGCGTAAGGCCCTATCTTAGCTACCGCATCCGCCATGTCCCGCTCCCTGAATTCAGCTTTTGAGTCAAAATCCTCCCAACGATGGGCGGGTGTTAGCGCTTCTTACTGACCGTATAGATCTCCAGTCTCGTACTGCCATAGGTGCCACGTCCAAGTATCGTTTTGCTGACGATGCCACCCCACGTGTTGCTTAGAGGCTTCCTCAAGTTGTTGCGCCATCCCCGGTTTCGGTTTAATGCGGAAAAACTGTACGATTTCTCCAGGCTGCTCTTGTGCCAATACTGATGAAGAAAGAAGCACCACAGAAACCGCTGTTAAGAAAAGTCCTATCTTTTGCATTGTTATCCTCCTCCTTGGTGAAGTTGATTGAAAGGACAAGAAAACCCGGTCAGAAGCTTATCCTAGGGTAGAGTAGACATCAACAACTTTCGTTAACGGAGATCAGTGCTGATCCAGTGCGAAAAAGATGCCTTATCCACCAACGGCAAAGATTAAAGTGGGGCTCCATCTTTGAGAATCTTTGCAATCTTCGTATGAGAGACACCAACTTGTTTAGCGATGGCTCTTAGACTCAATCTCTCCGATCTTAGCCGCTGGATCTCTTGAACGTCTGCCGATAACTCTGGCCGTCCCAGCTTCTTCCCATTCTCCTTGGCCCTTCTCAATCCGGCCTTCACCCTCTCGGCGATGATGTCGCGCTCCAGTTGGGCGACAGCGCTGATGATGGTAAAGATTGCAGCGCCAAGGGGCGAACTGGTATCGATGTTCTCCTGAAAGCTCACAAAATCAATGCCCAGGTTTCTGAACTCCTCCAAGGCTAGGATCAGATGCTTAGTCGATCTGGCAAACCGGTCGAAGCGCCAGCACAGCACCACATCAAATTTTCGCTTCTTGGCATCATTCATCAGCTCGTTGAGGGCTGGCCTGTTGTCCTTGGTGCCGGTCACACCATCACAATATTCTCTAAGGATCTCCCAGCCCCGATCCGAGACGTAGCGGCGCAGGTCCAGCAGCTGATTCTCATTGGTCTGCGCCGTTGCCTTTGAGACTCGGGCATAGACGGCAATTCTCTTCATTGGTCGGCCCTCCTTAGGATGAAATCAGCAGCCTTCTGAGCCTGAGCGGCAGCAAAGATCACCATTCGCTTGTCATTGCGAAGCTTTCTCAGCCAGCCTTGGATATAGGCAGCTGAGTTGTCCAGTGTTCTGTTTTCAATCCGGCAGTGACCGCACAGAAAGGCGGCGCCCATTTCTGCTAGCAGCTCCTCCTGGGAGTAATCCTTGGATCCGAATGCAGCCAATTTCTCGGTGTCCAATCGTCCCAATCTGGATTGATGGCCAGTGCTGTGAATCAGCTCGTGAAAGATGGTGCTGTAATACTCGGCATCTCCTGTAAAGACTTCTGCCGGCGGCATATGAACGGTATCGGTAGAGGGTCGGTAATATGCTTGTGTTGCTCCAGATTCAACGAATGGGAGTTCAGGCATCCCCCCCTGTACTACTTTTTCCGCTTCGTCGATTGGGTGGAATTCTCGGACATTGTCCTGCGCTGGGATCTTATCCTCCGGAATGTCCTCGCACTGATCGATGTTGAAGACTCGGTAGTATCTCAGGACAGGATAAGATTCCCTTTCCCCGTCTTCGTTTTCCTTGTCAATCCACTTCCAGAAGACAACAGGAGTAGATTTCTCGCCTTGCCGAACGTGTCCACCCAGGGCTTTAGCCTGTTTGAACGTGATCCAGTAGGGGTTGGCGTATCCCATGCAACCCAGCATGAATACGTTGATGCCGCGGTATTCTTTCTTGGATACCACGTTCTTCGGCATCTCAGTTGACCAGGGCTGTCGCCAGGGAATAACTCCCTGTTCAAGCTTTTCCAGGATTTTGTTTGTGATAACTTCGTAGGCTAGACTGTTTGCAGCCATTGCAACCTCCTTCGTAGGTTGTGACGGTCAGGACCTGTTGGCTGTCCTATCAGCTGGCAGGTCCGCTTCTCCGTCAGGTTAACGTTTCATGCTTCCCATTGTCGTGCCAATCCTGTGAGGGCTGTCAAGCCCACTTATCTCTAGTACCCGTACTTGTACCTATGCGCGGGTACTTGTCTTTTGTTGCCCGGTCGCTTTGGTCGGTTTGCTTGTCAGTCCTGGCCCTGACATGAATCATCGGGGTCTCGCGTGTGTGCGGTCGTCATCACGCTAGCGCGTGTGTCTACTGTCTGTGAACCCGCGTGCCCGTTAAACAGTTCTTCTGCGCGTGCAGGGACTAGAATCCTTTATCAGCACCAGGGGCAGGGTCACCCTCGGGGGTGGGGGTCAACCACGTATAGGGGTACCTAACCCTCAGGAATTTTTCATCAAAATAACACTCCAAGATCAGGTTCTAGTTAGCCACGTCCTTCAGCAACGCGCTCAAGACCCTGGAGAAAAGATTCAAGTTCAACCTGTTCAGGCTGAAGTTTGGAGTCGGCGTCATGCTGGGCATCAACCGCGATGGGCGAGCGGATGCGATGGTGGGGTTGGGTATTTTTTACGAGTTTTGAAGAGACTGTTCGAAAATCACTTCTGGCCCGCGAATGGCAACGAAGGTTTCAAGAGTCACTTGGTCGCCATGATCAACAGATTGATCGGCTGTTGACGGGACTGGAAGAGGAAAAAAAGAACAGGATAGAAGCCGAAAGAGCGTTTCGAGAAGAACCTTAAAACAATGCAAAAAGAGGTTTACAAGATGGCCGCCAAGTTGGGTGCAATCATTGGTGGCATTATTGTATTGGTAGGTGCGATTGCTAGCTATCTTCTTCCAAAGATCTTTTCTTAGATTCTCTCAGAGGCCGAGTTGGTGATGTGAGGGTGTGCCTTACACTAACTCCACAAAGGCAATGTTTTGATAGAGAGTAAATCCTTTAGAAGTAGGAGTTAGAGAGAATAGACAGATCTATTCCTCGTCGAAATCACAGTGAATCATCGGCCGCCTCCCATCTAATTCCTATATATAGGATGCAAAATGTCAGACACAAGTGTCAAGTCTATTATTTCCACCGATCGAACAGCTTTTCAAAATCCTGCCATATTCTAGGTCTATTTAGCCTTCTTCTTCGGTCGGTGATCCATGGAGAGAGGGTATTGTAGCAAATAAGAACCATTGTCTTGAAAAATCGTTTAAGAGTTTCCTCATCAGCCGTCTTCGTGCTCACTGCTATGCTCATTTCCTCAAAGAAGTTAAGAACAGCGAGTACGGCTTCTTTCAAATCTACCTGCTTCTCTAGAATTTGATCAATCTGATCTGGAGCTTTACCTTTTGCGCTTCTTCGTGCAAAGCCGTAGGTTTTTCTTATTTCTTCTAAACGTGGATCATTCCAACGACGAGCAAAATCGAACGCTCCGGCGACTCGCCTTGCCTCCACCTCTGCTTGTCTTTGAGCAGCCGCGCTTGCCAGTCCTCTTCCGACGTAGATCGCACTCAATATGCCTGCGGCTACTCCAGCCGCAATGGCCAAGAATTGCACGGTCTTGCTGTAATCAAAATACCAATAAGCCAGAGTCAGTATAACGACGGCAATTCCCAGAGCGACCGAGTAGTTAACAGGAAATCGGATCTCCACAAATTGGCTGATGGGCTTGTCGGCATCTTTTACCTTGGACCTGAACAATTTCATCTCTTTATAGGGCTCCCACGTTCCACCTGTCAACGAAAACCCGCCTCTTCTTATCGGCACAGTCGCCCTGGGGCTTTAGGATTTTCTTGGTGAATAAGCGAGATAGTTTCTTCATCAGTGAAACAACCACCGCCCGTCTGCGTGTTATATCCAAGCGCGGTTTTCCAACAACCAAGCGATTTATATTTCTTCCCTATGGGAAACCGCGCACTAACATCCGGAACCCTCAAAAGGCTGCCCCATCTGGGTCTAGGAGGCCCGATGACTCAAAGGCACCCCCATTCCCCAAGTGGGACGACAAAACATCCTATCCCAATCTCCAGCGACCTTCAATGAATACGAAGAAGACTTCGTGACTTTCTTTCAGAGAGCCTAGTAAAGCACCTCATGCCCTTTGTAAGCAGCATCTACCGCTAAACCGACCGCTGCGCCACCGCCAATCAAAAGCCCTAAAAACGCCCCTACTTCTGCTGATAGATTTACGTCAGAACGGGCGCCAATTATGATGATGGGAATAAGGGATATTGCCCCACCGACTCCTGCTCCGATTAAGATGCCATTTACAAGACTGTCCCCCATCTTTTCGGCACTGACGATCTTGCGGACTTCCGATTTCGGAAACCTTCTTTCGCTTCCACTCTGATCAGTGACCGTCAGGTCGTCGGGTCCGGAGCACCGGCCTTGAAAGTGACGATGATCCCTTTTCCGGCTGGCTGACTATCCAGTTTTTCCCACTCAGCTAACGCTGCGGTTCACCGGCGGCCTTTCAGGCCGTCCGAGGGAGCCGCTTATTATGCCTATTGATGACAAATTCAATTAGTGTTCTTAGCTTCAAAACTCAATGCTGCAATAACAAGATCGCCTTGAATTCCGATTATCTCAACTATTGGGCTGACACCTCCAACAGAAATAAGCCTTCCTGATTTTGCGCCCACTTTCCTGACAAGATCTATAATAGTCCCTGAGATAAGCATTCCTTCATAAGGTTTTATGTCTGGAAGTCTAATGCGCACAGCATTATCAGAAAGATTGTAGACCTTTCCGGTATCCCAAAACACTTTAACAGTCGTAGGAACATGACCTTTTGGAACCACAAAACCGTCATGGGTAATGCCGAAAACCGTATGGGCTGCAGGATACTGCTTTTCTAGTTCAGCTTTGTATTCTTGAGCGAACTGTTTGACAATTGCTTCCACGTCAGCTTTTGAAGCAGTGTCCTTCATTAGATCGGTAACCTTGTCTATCCCCCAGAGGCAAAGAGCTACTATCCCCAGAAGAACACTAATCGCAGTGAGCTTGCTAGGAAGACTCCATGATCTCCATTGTTTTTTTGATGGCCACAAACTCATGTTCTAAACTCAGTAAAAAAACAGCATAACGGACGGCACGTAAGCTGCAGCGCCGCGCTACCAACAGTTTCAACAAAGCCGCGCTAGCGGTGCGAGCTTCACGCGCTTGCTAGCCGGCATCGCGCAAGCTTTGTAGTGACTGGGTGACAAACGCCTCTCTTAAGAACGTGAGTTCTTCGATACCGAGCACGTTCCGGAGCTTCCCAATCAGCGTCTTAACAGCACGCTCTTCGGTTACAGCTTCGCCTTCCCATTCTTCTAAGCCTACGACCTCCGCGAACACGGAATACATTTTCTTTACCCTTTCGATATGCCCTTTGTCACCTGGAAAGTACTGCGCCACATGCGCGCTAGCCCCAATCTGGCGAAGAGCTGACTCGAAACGGTCCAAGTCGGCCTCAAGGTCTGGAGTAAGCCAGATAGCGTACTTTTGCTGAATGCGGTAGAGCGAGTCCGAATGCCTGAGAGCTTTTTCGGTCGGACCCTCGCTAAACAGAGTGGAGAGTGTTCGGAACATCTCCTCGACGTATTTCTCGCAAAAGGCCACATGCCGGTCAAACGCAACATTGGCCATGTGAGAAGTAGCGCCAATCGAGAAGGCGTTCTGAGCCTCCTGCAGCGCCAACGATTTCTCGTATGCCGTTTGATCTCTGAGAATTTGAAAGAGGGCAAAAAACAGCGCACCGATTGCAGGGATACCGGATAGGGCACGAATAGTATCTCCGAAGGGAAGCAGCGCGGCCGCTGCCAAGGAAGCCACAAATACGACACCGAGTGTTACATACGTGTTTGGACGTATCATG
>JALLOL010000149.1 GCA_027717875.1 Acidobacteria bacterium AH-259-L09
GCCCCCGTTTGGGGGGGGCGAGGAGTGTGGTCTTATGCCCCAGATGCAGCTTCCCGTCTTTGCGCCCGGCCTGAACTTGATCAACCGGCAGGTGGGTTACGAGAAAAGAGAGGGCTGGGTGTATTACTTTTTAGGTCAACTTCCTTTGTACTCTCATGAGGAGGCGGATGTGAGGGCGTTTCGATTGATCAGCAGCCAGCTGGTGGTCAACGCCCACGTCAAGCAGGCCCAGGTCGTGCGTGCTTTCGGGGTGAGTACGATCAGTGTGAAACGAAGCGTGAAATGCCTGAGAGAGAAAGGAATGGAAGGATTCTTTGAAAAGCGAAAGGGGCGATCCGCCCATGTGCTGACGCCGGAGGTGGTGGAGAAAGCGCAAAAGCTGCTGGATGGAGGCTGGAGTACTTCGGAAGTGGCCGAAAAACTGAGCCTGAAAGCGAACACGCTGCGAAAAGCCATCCAACAGGGGCGTGTCAAAAAAAACGGAGCGGCCCGGCCGAGCGGGTAGGGAAAAGCAAAAGCGAGCGCAATGAGGAGGACAGCCGGGCAGCGCTGGGGGTAGCCTGCACCCGAGTGGGGGAGCGAGTGCAAGCTGCTTTGGGCAGGCTGAGGGGAGTGCCCCCCGTGTTTGAGCCGGGCCGAGATGTGCAGGCGGCCGGGGTTCTATTCGCGGTTCCCGCCCTGTTAGTGAACGGGCTCCTTCAATTTTCCGACAAATATTTTAAGCCTCTAAAAGGCTACTACAGCCTGAATTCCCTGTTGCTAATCCTGCCGTTTATGGCCTTGCTGAGGATCCGATCGCTGGAGCGGATCCGCTACTGGGACCCGGGAGAACTGGGCAAATTGGTGGGATTAGATCGGGTTCCGGAGGTGAGGACCCTGCGCCGGAAAGTGCAGCGGCTGGTGGGCAAAGGGGATGCCCCAGGGTGGAGTCAAGAGTTATCCCGACACTGGATGCAAGAAGATCCTGAGCGAGCTGGGACACTCTATGTGGACGGGCACGTGCGCGTCTATTACGGGAAACAGACGAAGCTGCCCAAACGCTATGTGGCCCGGGAAAAACTGTGTCTAAGAGGCATCACGGATTACTGGATCAATGACGCCCTGGGCCAACCCTTTTTTGTCATTTCCAAAACGGTCACCGCAGGGTTGCTGCAGGAGTTGCGCCAGGAGATTGTGCCGCGCTTAGTCGAGGAAGTGCCCCATCAACCCAGCGTGAAGGAGTTGGAAGCCGATCCTTATCGGTACCGCTTTGAGCTGGTCTTTGATCGGGAGGGATATAGTCCGGCCTTTTTCCAGCAGATGTGGCAGCAACGCATTGCCTGTATTACCTATCGAAAATATGTCCAGCAAGCGTGGAATGAGTCGGAATTTGAGGAAGTCGAAGTGCGCTATCCGAACCAGGAAGTGGGCAGGATGAAGTTGGCCGAGCGAGGGCTCTATCTGCCCGCAGGCCAGATCTGGATGCGGGAGATCCGAAAACTTTCCCCCTCGGGACATCAAACGGCGCTGGTGACGACCAATTATACCTCCGAGAGGGGCCAGATTGCCGCGGGTATGTTCTCTCGATGGTCTCAAGAAAACTTCTTTAAGTACATGATGCAACACTATGGAATCGATCGACTTGCAGACTATCAACTGGAGGGAATTGATGAGACCGTGCAGGTGGTCAACCCGGCCTGGCGGCAGTTGGATTCCAAGCTGCGATCGCAGCGTGGCAAGCTGGTCCGCAAAAGGGCCGAATACGGAGCGCTGCTCTTAGAAGAGGAGATCGAAGAAGAAAACGTGCAGAAATACGCTCAGCAAAAAGCCGAGCTGAGAGAGGCCATCACGGATTTGCAAGCGCAGATCGAAGCTCTGAAAGCCCAGCGGAAGGAAACGAACCAACACATCTCCTTCCGGGACTTACCCGAAGCGGAGCAGTTTAAGAGTTTCAAGCCCAGCAAAAAGCAATTCCTGGACACTTTGAAAATGATTGCTTACCGGGCCGAAACCGCCCTGGTCACTCGGCTGCGAACTCACCTGTCGAAAAAAGATGAGGCTCGCGCCCTGGTCCGACAAATCCTTCACACCGATGCCGACCTGGAACCCGACTTGGAAAAGGGGATCCTCAAGGTTCGCTTGCACAATCTGGCCAACCCCCGAAATCACAAATATGTCCAACTCTTATGTGATTCCCTCAATGCTACCGACATCCATTTTCCAGGTACCAATTTGAGACTCGTCTATGATTTGGTCGCAAACCAAAATCCAGCGGATCAGGAGGTCTGAAAATACGTTTTCGTCCCAGCTTGTAGTTCTTTCACCGGCAGGGCAGAAAAAACCAAGAATTTGCGCGGCAGATTTTCTCTGTGGTGCTCAGCGCGGGAAAAACTCCTCCCACAATTGGAGTGTAAGGTCATGCGAATCGGGCTTTGGTAACCAAGGTCTCATTTCTTGTTGGTATCGTTTCTTCAAAACACCGAATCTGAGTCGTTGAGTTTTTGCGAGAACCTTCACATCTACCGCTTGGAGAAAATCACTCCAGTGGTTAGGAAGATTCCGTTTCAGCAGCTTAGAGGGCATACGGAAGATGCTCCGGACTTAGATCTGAGAGAAGATTCCATCGTGCTGCCAATTTAGGACGGTGCTCACGCAGCCATTCGCGCTCGCGAGCAGTAAGAGTCGCTTCGCCAAGAGCATCTTCATGGGCAAGACGGCTGCTCTCCAGTTCTTCTTGGGCATAGCGTAGGTTTCGATAACGACGGCTCTGCAACTCGCCCTTTTCCTCTAGCTTCGTACGGGCCAGGGTAACTAAGAAGCCAAGCCGATTCTGAAGGTTGTGCAATCGCGCTTGGTCCAAGAGCCATTTCCAATCAAGGTCCGAGTAATTTAAAAGAACCCAAGGAAGTGCTTCGGCGAGCCGAGCTTCTAAATTGTCTTGTTTGAGCGCCCCAACCAAAACCTCGGCTGGGTTACGTCTCCTTTTTGTTTGCATGTAAGCAAAACCCGGATACCCCAAAGCAGACAATTCTTCTGCCACCCGTTGTGGCGTCTGAGGCTGCAAGCCAGCTGGTTTCAGTGGCAATGAAGTGAGAGGTAAACCGAAAACCCGTGTTGCACGAGCCACTAGACGGCGGGTCAAGCGTCTGTGTCTCCGTTCCAACAAGGAAAGGTACGGTTGGGACACACCCAAACGAGCAGCAGCCTGTTGCTGACTCCAGCCTTTTCCTTTCCGCGCTTTTCTAAGTTGCATCCCAGTCATATTAACCTCCCGAAGTATTATTACAACTTTGTAATATTTCTGTCAAGAATCCAAACACCTGACTCCACCCCTCACAAACCGCTCCTTGACCTCTTTTCTCCCCCACAATACCATCGGTCGAAAAAGGAAATCCTATTCACTCGGTCTGAAGGGAAGCTACCATCAGGAAGCTCGGTATCGTCAGGGCCCCACACCGATTTCCTACCCCCGCCACGGGATATCAGGTGCTCAGCGCCAGGTCCCGGGAAAGGGCGTACGTACACTTCGTTAGAACCCGGACCTGTTCGACACATAAGCTGGCAAACTTGTGTTATACCTGCCGCATTGTTATACTTTACGAGGAGTTAAACTATGCCGTTGGTAAAACTGTCCTCTAAGGGCCAAATCGTGATCCCTCAGGAGATCCGCCAAAAACTGGGTTTAAAGCCGAGGAAATACGCTATTGTGGAATTAATTGATAATCGTCGCGCCGAAATCAGGCCGGTTCCAGATGTTAGAGAAGAACTGAGAGGTGTTTTGAAGAAAAAGCCTTCAATGAGCAAGGCCCTAGTCAGCGAACATCTCGAAGAGATCCAGCGAGATGAAGCGCTATCTTCTTGATGCGTTCCCAGTGCTTTGTTGGCTCCAGCAGGAATCGGGTCACACAATGGTCGATGAGTTGCTAGGGCAAGCTGAAGAGGGCAAAGTCTCTCTTTCGATGCACATCATGAATTTAGGAGAAGTCTTTTATCGAATATACCGGGTGGCCGGAGCCAAAAAGGCAGAGGAGATCGTGTCCAAGCTGCGAATGCTTCCCGTCTCAATTCTTTCTGTTTCTGATTCGGGCGTGATGGAGGCAGCTCGAATCAAGGGTAAATATCCAGTCTCTTTTGCTGACGCCTTCGCTGTGGCCGCAGCTTTGGAGCACAAGGCGATTGTGGTGACGGGAGATCCGGAATACCAAGCCGTATCAAGCCTGGTGAAGGTCCTTTGGGTCCGGTAGAAACTTGCCAGGCGTTTCTCAGGCCGACACAGGCGTCCAGGCGTGCAGTTTTTTATCTCCCTTTGCCCAAAGCCACGACCGTAAGAGGGTCGGAAAAGTCATAGCGTCCGGTCTTGGAACGGGCCAATTACACGCAGGAGATAAGACTCAGCCGCTCTGAGAGCGGCCGCTACATTCTCCGTAGGGGCGTGTCCGCCCCTATCCGACATTTGGTGCAGGATGAGCTTGGGCGAGCCACCGGCTCGCCCAAGCTATACATCTGGCCCACATTTCTCACACCCGATCGTAGCGAGGCGGTGAGTAGATCATCGAGTAATCGGCTTCGTAACCTCCCTCCCTCAAAACCCGCCGAGACGGTACATAGGCGAACACGTCATTATTGTAAGCCGTCACCCAGAGTTTGTCGGCTCCCAGTTCCTGTTTTAGGCGCGGGTTATAGTCCACCACAACCTCTCCGGCCATCGCCACCAAAGTAAGATCGTTTCCAAACTGCCAGACCTGAAGGGGATAAGGATACTCGCGTGGAAGCTGTCCCTTCGGGTCTAAAATTTTCAGCATTTCCCGGGCGTGCCTCTCCCTTGCTCCGCCATCACGTTGAGCCCGAGCCTCCAACATTTCCCGGCTGGGGGGCTCGGAAAGGACAACAGGGAACACTTTAAAGGCAGTTTTCAGGGGACCCCGGTACTGGATGGAGAGTGAAGGGGCATGGTCTTCACTCGGGTCCAGACCAGGACATCGTCCCAGAACAGAGAGTCGGTGGAGGCTCGGATTTCTGCGACGATGTCCCCGGTTTCAAGATGGATGGGTCCATCCTGGCGGACATACGGCAAGTGAAAATCACTCCGTCGGCACCAGGCGTTTGAGTTCTTCGAACCAGTTGAGGATGACGTTGACTTGTCTGGCTGGCCGTTCCTGTTCGCTTGACGTGACCATCACGAACCGCTGGCCATCGGGCGTGATGTCATAATCCGATGTTTCTTCGTTCGGCCTGTAATTGTAAGAACCCTCGAATAGAAGCCTCGGCGCTCCTGCCTTAAAGGTGGGCGCTGTCTGAATGGACACCACCATCATTTTGTCCGCGTTGCGATAGAAAAGTTCCTTGCCGCTACGCGCCCAGATCGGCTGAGTGCCCCCATCGATGGAGATCGGCACAATCCCGCCCTCGCCTGGATAGGCTTTGACGTAAATCTCGTCTCGCCCCGAGCGATTGGAAGTAAAGGCAATCCAGCGGCCATCGGGCGAGAACATGGCGTGGCGCTCATGAAACCGAGTACGAAGGAACGGCTGGGGTTTCCGCTCACCTTCCAGCGGCAACAACCAAATGTTCCGATCAATCAGCTTAGCTCCCAAAGCACTCTCCTGAAATGCCAAGACCTTGCCGTCCGGCGACCAGGAGGTGGCTTCCGCTTGAGTTTCGCCAGTTGGCAGCTGTTCGGCCTCACCACTGCCGTCCGCCGGCATCCAGAAGATGTTCCACTCCCCAGTCCTATTAGACGCGAAGGTGAGTCGCTCGCCGTCTGGTGTCCACACGGGTCGACTATTTATTCTCCCCTCAAAGGTAACCGGCGTAAATCTTTTGCCGGCCATTTCATAGATCCATATGTCGCTCTCTGGAGTCTCCAATTGAACGGCCAGACGCTTGCCGTCGGGCGAGAAGCGCGGTTGTTCAAGCCCACTCCCGGTTTCCAGCAGTGGCTCACTCCGTCCCTCGCGGTCTACCCAGACCAGGTTGTCGGACCTTTGCGTGGCCCGAGCCGGCAAATAAAGGAGCATTCCATCACTGGCAAAATCGAAGTAGGCCTGTCCGTTAAGGTAGGTTTGAACGCCCTCGAGAACCGGAGCGGACTCACCCGTCACTTCCAGCCTGGAGAGATCAAATGGTGCCGCCATGAGGGTCTCGGCGCGCACGTACAGCAGGTGCCCTGTGGGAGAATATCGAGAGTAGCTTCCGCCTTCCAATACCGTCTTCCACTCGCCCGTCTCCAGGGAAAGCACGCCGATCCGAGATTTGACACTGTCACTCATCCAGATCGTAAAAAGCACGGCCTGACCGCCCGGCACAATCTCCGGCCAACGATGGGCTATTTCGCCTTTCTCTCTATCCACTGAAGTGATGCTTTGAGGCGTGCCCCCGGTTGCAGAGACTCGCGAAAGTCCTTGGTTTAGATATGCAAAAATAATA
>JALLOL010000015.1 GCA_027717875.1 Acidobacteria bacterium AH-259-L09
CGCTTCCACTGGTCTTCGGTTACCGGCATAACAGAAAGACGAGGCAGCCTCACCAGCGGGAAATCGGCAAACTTTGCATCCGATTTGACCTCGGTTAAGGACACGGCCCGAGGAAGCTCTTGTTTGGCCTTCACGTTAACCACGACAAGCTTTGAATCCTTCCGTTCTGGATCGGGGTAAGGAGCAGAGATCACTTCAGCAATTCCCACCAAAGCTCGCTCCTTTCCTGTGTGGTAAATAAAGGCCAGATCGCCCTTTTTCATATTGCGGATGTGCTTCAATGCGAGGTTATTGGAGACACCATCCCAGATAGTCTTCCCGTCCCTTTTCAAATCGTCGTAGGAGTAATCGGAAGGTTCGGTCTTAAGCAACCAATACTCAGACATCACTCTTTCAGGTTAAACGTTGAAAGTTGAAAAGTTGAAAGTTGAAAGTTGAAAGTTGGAAGTTGAAGGTTAACTTTCGTAACTTTCAACCTTCAACTCCTGTGACTCCTGACTCCTGACTCCTAACTGCTGACTCCTGGCTCCTGACTCCTGACTCCTGTGACTCCTGACTCCTGGCTCCTGACTCCTGACTCCTATTCCCCTTCATCACCCTTCTGACTTTTCAATGTTCAGCTCCTGTGCATTCTGGATTCTGGATTCTGACTTCTGGATTCTGGATTCTGGATTCTGACTTCTGTCTCCTATTCCTTCAAAGAGTGATTTCTGCTTCTTCTCGTACATATATTCTCGCTCCATTTCCCTGACCTGTGTTCCGAACAGGTTTAGCTCCTTAGCCAACAGTCCACCAACGACTCCGATCACCACAGTGACCACGGCAGCATACTCGTTGAGCTGGACAGTGAAAGCAAAAGCAATGATCCCCAACAGCACTGTGACGAAGTACAAGAGTAAAACGGCTTGTCTTTGGCTCAGGCCTAAATCGATCAGACGGTGGTGCAGGTGCTCCCGATCAGCCGTGGTCAATCCCCTTCCATTCACGTAGCGGCGCGTCAGGGCCAGAGCCGAATCAAAAATAGGAATTCCGAAAATGATCATGGGGATGACCAAAGAAGAAAGGGTAAAACTCTTCTGAAATCCGGTAGTCGACAGGCATCCCAGAGTAAAGCCCAAGAACATACTTCCAGTATCCCCCAGAAAAACCTTAGCAGGGAACCGATTGTAGCGGAGAAAACCCAGCGTCGCTCCAGCCAGCGCAATGTAAAAATAAGTGACATCACCAGCCCTAATATTGACTGAGATCAGAAAGAGCGTCATCGAAGTAAAAAGGGCAATGCCACAAGCCAATCCATCCAACCCATCAATGAGGTTCATGGCATTGGTGAGAAACACAATCCATAGAACCGAAAGAGGAAAGGCCAGTACTCCCAGGTCGAAGTAGTCCCGCATTTCTCCGACCAGGGGATTGCTGGCCAGCTCAAATTGTACTCCCATGGAGACTGCTATAACGGCTGCGATCAATTGACAGGCCAACTTTAGAAAAGGGTTCGCATTGCGGCTATCATCCCATAACCCGACGGCAATGATGACCAGGCTTCCAGCTACCATGCCCATCAAACTAGTGTTGGCGATCCTGGAAATATATACGTTGCCGGCAGCGCCTAACAGAAGTGAAATCGCTACGGAGAGAATAACCGCTACACCCCCTAGTCGAGGAACGGGAGTCTTGTGGACCTTTCTTTCCGTTGGAATGTCTACGGCACCAATCTTCCCTGCGATCTTTATGGAGAGCGGCGTCAGGAGACTGACCGAGCCCAGGGATACCACGAATAAGAAGAGATAAATGATCATCTAATTTCCGAGCTTTGATTCCTCTTTTTGGAGTTCCGGCCCAACTCGATAGAGGACCGTCCTGCTGCTTTGAGCTTGCGGATGCGGTCGATAAACTTCATGGATCATTTCCACCATTTTCGCCGCCGAATGCTCTTTACGGACTCGCCGAGCGCCCTGCTCACCCATTTCTCTTCTAAGATTCGGGCGGGTGATGAGTCTCTCCAGCCGCTCCGCCAATACGTCCACGTCGCCAGGGGGAACCAGGTATCCGGTCACCTGATCCTCTACCAATTCCGTCAGGCCACCCACCCGAGTGGCGACGACTGGTTTGCGCGCGGCCATGGCCTCCAGCACCACCCTTCCCATTCCCTCGTAGAAGGAAGGAAGAGCAGAAATGTCCAGGAGCGCCGTGATTTCGGGAACATTAGACCAAAAGCCGGTGAAAATCACGGACGTCTCTATGTCTAAGCGCTTCACTTTTTCTTTGAGCTTCTGTTCCAGGTATCCTTCTCCGACGATCAACAGCTTGACTCGGTGCCCACGATGGAGAAGCTGCTCAACGGCCTCCATCAATACCTCATGGCCTTTGCCATCCCAAAGTTTGGAAATCACACCAATCACCGTCTCCTCAGAGCCAATTCCCAACCTTTTTTTGAGCTCCGCTGGAACAGGCTGATTCCGAAATCTCTCCACCTCAATTCCGCTGTAAATCTTGACGAGCTTCTCTGGCGGAGCGATTCCCTCCCGCTGCGCCCAATCCATCATGGGCTGCGAGATGACGATCATCCGGTCACACCACCGTGCCGCTGCCCGCTCCAGGACAATGAACAGACGGCGAAAAAGAAAGTTCTCCTCCTCGTGAAAGGCAAAGCCATGAACTGTGTGAATGATGACAGGGACTCGATTCTTTCGAGCGGTGAGTCGCCCCAGAAAACCTGCTTTCGAGTTGTGAGTATGAACGATATCAAATCTCTCTCGAGCCAGCAGGCGATCCAACTGCCAAAGTGCATGAAGGTCTTTCAAAGGCGCCAACTCGCTGACAAAGTTTCGGATCGGACAAAATTGCATGCCGGCACTACGAATCAGCTCCTGCAGCCTTCCTTCCGGCGCACAGGCCAGTGCCGGTTCGGCTCCGCAATCACGGGAGCCTTGCATAGTTAGAAAAGTGTTGATTCCAGAGCCACTGACAATGGGCAGGGTGTGCACATGTAAAATACGAAGCCCGGCTAGAGAAAATTTGTCCATCTGTCTTTTATTGTACTGAATTTGCCTCATCCGGGGGCATTTGCTGGCTTGATAATTCTCACAAAAACCGGATTCGACAACACTTGGTAAACTCGCTCGTACACGGCTCTAAGCCGAAAGTAGTGTGGGCCAGATGGGAGCTGCTGCTCAAGAGTGATCCGAATGGGAAGAGGCTGCTCGATCTGCTGCACGACTTCCCCATTGCTGATCAGTGCGAGCTGGAAAGCCTGGTTCTTTTCAGGGGCTTCACGGAGCCAGTCCAGGTGAATGTGCACTCTCACAGGCGATTGTCCCTCGGCTTCACCTCCTTGAATTGTTCTCGCTCCGTCATCAGTCTCCACACTGAAATCATGCAAGCGAAGCTTCTCGTCCAGCTCCTGAAAAGTTGCGTAGCCGTGTCCGCCGCGCAGTGCTTCAAGGACGGCCGCTTCTGACTTCTCCGAAGCCAGCAGAATTGTTTGTCCTCCATCGAGGTCGTACCAGCGTCCTCGGTTGTCCTTCAAGTAATGAAAATCGATCCCGGTGATGACATAAGGAGGTGTACTCCGCGAACCATTGAGATATCGCACCAAGGCAAGATCCCACGCTTCCCCGGGCAAAGTTGCCGTGATCCGGTCACCGTAAATCCCTTCAAAGCCGTGGTACCCATCAGTCAAAAGAAGATCCTCGGGATGGGGCCGGCTAACCATTCGCGCTCCGCCCACTTCCACATCTGCATAACGAGCTTCGGGATAACTCCAATAAATGACGCCCCCTTTATCGAGCACATAGTCGATCAGGCGCTGGTAGGCGCGCACATCGTGACCACCTAAGTAAGGGTTGGAAAGCCTTCCAAAGGGATAGTTGTTCCAAGCAAGCAGCAAGGCCGAGAGCATCAAAACAGTACCGAATATCCAGCGACGTTCGTGCCGGTAAATTGTGTAGTACTGTAATTGAATTTTCCTTCGCCGTTTCACGAGCAGCAGGCCTACACTGGCGAAGAACATCAACAGGGGAGCTGCACTCAGCGTCCAATCTTTGGGAGTATTCTCCCAGGTGGCGTTCCCGATGACCGGCAGGTTTTCAATCTGCTCTTTGGTGAGCCCCAGGACGGTGAAATGGCGATCAAAATCGTAGAGTGTTAATCCAGTCCACGGCTTCCCCTCCCAGTAGTAATAGGGAGTGACCTCCACTCCGGGAACAATGACCAGGTCGGGAAACTCCCTTTGAGCCTCTTCGACAGCCGCCAAGTAATTCTTTACGCCATAATCCCGCACCCCCAGACGGACCACCTTGTTGATTCCCTCAAAGCCAATTCGATCCAGCGGCCAGATGCCGTAGGTGATGGAAGTCAAAAAAGAATCGGTGAGAACGAGGACATCGATGTTGCGCTCCTTCGCCAATCGCGCCAGTTCCATTACTTCATACTGACCGTTGCTGAAGGTGGAATGGACATGGATGGCAGCCGCGAACTGCTTCAGATCCGTCTCTGCCGCCATTTCTGTGCAGAAACAGCTGACTACCAGAAAAAAGACATGGGAGAGAACATCTCGTTTTAATCTGGACACTTTACTTAATTGTACGACGGATCGAGTGCTAATAAGAATTTCCATCGGGTTTTCATTGAGTCTGGCGGGGGTGTGCTGCTCTCCGAATTCAGTATGCCCAGAAGGGTGGCCCCCGCGCCGCACGTGGGGCCGCCAAAGCTACTGTCCTGGAGCGCCCCGTCCTTGACAAACCGCTGCTTCACGGCCTATTCTGATTTATAGCGGCCAGTTCTCCCATCTCCGTTATTCATTCGCGGGGCGGCCGAAGGTTGCCTACGTCGCTTTTTCTACTTCCCGCTCCCCGAACGAGGGTCCGAGGGAGGGGGTCGAGATATCGAAGGGAATGGGGCCTATGTCCCCCGGCAGGGTTGATCTCAAGAACCATAAATTGCTGACAGGACGGATGGTCAGGCTGCGAGAGGTGTCGTTCGATGATATTGATGACATCATCACGTGGAGAAATGATCCGGAGCTCGGGAGATACTTGAACGCTTTCGAAAAACTGACCCATCAAATGCAATACGATTTTTTAAAACACTATTTTGAAAAATCAGACGAATACTACTTTGTGGCCGAAACCCTGAGGACGAAGCAGAAGGTAGGGGCGATTTCCGTCTATCATATCGATCCAAGGGAAAAACGGGCAGAATTCGGACGACTCGTCATGCCCGAACAATATCGCATTTTCGCTTTTGAGGTCGCCTTTCTTGGCTTGAGATTTGCTTTTGAGGTTTTGGGGCTGGACAAAGTTTTTGGTTACGCCGTGGAAGAAAACGAAAGGGTGCTAAAGTTCGATTTGAGTCTTGGTTTACAAAGGATCCGCACCTTGCCCCAATACTGGCACAATCCAAGAGACGGCAGGAAATACGATATGATCCTGTTGGAAATGGGGAAGGAGGAGTACCTGAAAACGAAAAAGAGGTACGAGGCCCTATTGGGAGGAGGACATGCCTGATAGGAAGAAGATCCTGGAGCTCATTTTCCAAGCCGTCGAAGAGTTGAATGCGCGATTGCCGGAGGAGGAGCGGCTGGAAAAATCTAAGGACACCCCCCTGACCGGCAAATCAGCGAAGTTGGATTCATTGAAGCTTGTCGGCCTGATCGTGGCGGCAGAACAAAAAATTCAAGAAGAGTTCAATGCCATAATAACGATCGCCAATGAGCGGGCCCTGGCCCAGAAAAATAGCCCTTTCCGGACCGTTGGAACGCTCGCGGATTACATTTTGATGCTTGTGCAAGAGAATGCAAAGGCCTAAAGACAAAGTCATTTTAATTACGGGGACCAGAAAAGGGATCGGAAGATATTTGGCTGAATATTATGTTGAGAAGGGGTTGCAGGTGATCGGGTGCAGCCGCTTGCCCGTGGATTTTCCATGGGGCAATTACCGGCATTTCTGCCTGGATATTTCAGATGAATCCAAGGTGAAGAAGATGTTCGCTGAGATCCGCAAAACCTACCGCCGCCTGGATGTCCTGATCAACAACGCGGCCGTCGACTTGGCGTCCAATCCCGTCTTGCTGGTGCCCTACCGGTCGGCGCTTCGAACCATTGAAATCAATTTCCTTGGAACATTTTTGATGTCGCGTGAGGCGGCAAAAATAATGATGAAGAATGGTTACGGCCGAATCATCAATGTGAGTTCAATGGACGTCAAACACGAGTCCAAGGGAAAGGCGATCTATACCGCTTCGAAGTCTGCCGTCCTTTCCTTAACGAGGGTGATGGCAAAGGAGGTTTATTCGTACGGTATCACGTGCAACGTGATCGCCCCCTCTGCCATCAAAAGTGACCTGTCGGATGCCATCGAGCGGGACATTTTGCGATCCATACTGAACCGGAATGCCATTCCGACGATGGGTAAGATGGAGGATGTGAGCAACGCCATTGATTGGCTTCTCCGACCGGAGAGCAATGCGATCACGAGCCAGGTGATTTACTTGGGAGGGGCTTGATTTTGTGATCCACATCGAGAAGTTCGTAAACGGGAAATGGTCAGAGAACTGCTACGCGGTCCACGACGCAGAGGGCCATTGTGTCATCATCGATCCCGGCGACGCACCGGAGCGCATTGCGGGGTTTGTCGAAGACAGACGGCTTCGCCCTTTGGCCATTCTCAACACCCACGCCCATCACGATCACATCGGGGCCGTCGAGGCGCTGAAAAGGAAATTTGGGGCGCCTTTCTACCTGCACTCTAAGGATCTGGCGCTGTTGGGCCATGCCAATCTATACCGCGCCCTCTTTGACGGGGACACCCCGATACTCCTTCCCAGCGTGGACTGTTTTGTAGACCGGATTGAAACGCCCATTCGCAAGGGTGAGCTGTCCATCGATGTCCTTTGGACCCCGGGACATACCCCGGGCGGCGTTTGTTTTTTGATCGAGGATGCCCTCTTTAGCGGGGATACCCTCCTTCACGGAAAGATCGGGCGTGTGGACCTTCCCGGCGGGGATGGGGAGGATTTGTGCGTTTCGTTGAAAAAATTGAAGGACTTGCCACCTGAAACCAGGGTCTATCCCGGGCACGGGGACACCACCACCATGGGGGATGAATTGAAGCACAATCAGGCTTTCCTGAGGGCCCTGCAATGAGGGTGAAAATACAAGATATCACATACCATTTGCCCGAGCGAGTCGTGACCAATGAGGAACTGGCCCGGGAGCACCCGGGATGGGATATGGAAGAGGTGGAAAATCGGGCAGGGGTGGTGGCCCGCCATATCGCCCGTGAGGATGAGACCGCACTGGATCTGACGGTGGAAGCCTGCAAGAAGATGATCTCTCGGAACCCAGACTTGCCGGGGAAAATCGACGGCATCATTTTTTGCACCCAGAGCGAAGATTATGTGATGCCCCCGAACGCGTGCCTTTTGCATAGAGAGCTCGATCTGGCCGATAGCGTCTTGGCGTTCGATTTTACTTTGGCATGCTCCGGGTATGTTTATGGCCTGGCCCTTGCCCAGGGGCTGATCCAGACCGGGGCGGCCAAGAACATTTTGTTGGCGACCGCCGACACTTATTCCAAATATATTCACCAGCAGGACCGTTCCGCCAGAACCCTTTTCGGAGACGCGGGGGCCGTGTCGTGGATCAAAGCCTCGGATTCGAACCAGGGCGTCGTGGATATTCTGTGTTCCACTTCCGGAAAGGGGTATGATCAATTTATTATCCCGGCCGGCGGATGCCGGCGGCCAAGATCGGATAAAACCTCGATTCCCGAAACGGACGAAAGCGGGAATGTGCGAACGCCCGAGCATATCCACATGAACGGTTTGGGCGTCCTGACCTTTGTGAATTCGAAGGTGCCTGAGCAAATTCGTCAACTCCTGGAAAGGAACGGGTTGACCATGGAAGACATGGGCCTTTGTGTGTTCCATCAGGCAAGCAAGTTGGCGCTGGACTCCCTGGAGCGTCTGCTCGAGATCCCCCCTGAGAAGAACTATCGCAATCTTCGAGACATCGGCAATACGGTTTCCGCCTCCATCCCGATCGCCCTCAAGGACGCATTGGATGAGCCGGGGAGGGTTTCTCGGGAGGGGCGGGTATTGATTTCGGGTTTCGGTGTGGGGCTTTCGTGGGCCAGCGCTATTATCGAAATTTAGTCGGCTCGGCCAAATCTTCTGTCGGCGAGGCTCATTCGCCGCCGGGGTTCCCCCCCCGGAGATCGGAAGGAGCCCGACGATGCTTGAGAATCGTAGAGGTTCGGAGACATAAAAGGGCAATGCCAAAGGCCAATGCATATCGATTTTTTAAAGCGCGTTTTCGAGAAAAATAAAGGGAAGGATGCCATCGTCTGGAGGGATCAGGTTCGGACCTACGGGTGGCTCCTCGACCGCCTCCCCTTCTGGAGGAGAGAAGTGGCACAACAGGGTGTTTCCCCAGGAAGCATCGTTGCGCTCGAAGGGGACTTTTCGCCTAATTCCATCGCCCTGTTCCTGGCCTTGATCGAGGAATCGTGTATCGTCGTTCCTTTGTTGACGACTTTGACCCGAACCCAGAAGTCCAATATATTTGAGATCGCGCAAATCGAGTCAGCATTCCGGGTGGATCAGCGCGACCAGGTGCACGCACGGAGATCGACAAGGTCCGCGAACCACCAATTCTTCGAGATTCTAAGAGAGCGGGGCCATCCGGGCCTGATCTTGTTCACCTCCGGGACATCGGGGGAGCCCAAGGCGGCCGTGCACGATTTCCTAGCGCTTCTGGACAAATTTAAAAAGAGGAGGCGGTCCCTTCGAATACTGAATTTTCTGCTTTTTGACCATTGGGGAGGGTTAAACACCGTCTTCCATACGCTGTCGAACGCTGGGGTCGTCATCACGGTAAGGGAGCGATCCCCGGATGGCATTTGCAGGGCCATCGAGAAGCATCGAATCGAGGTTTTGCCCACCTCGCCCACCTTTTTGACCCTTCTCCTCATCCACGAGGCTTACAAGAGGTACGATCTCAGCAGCCTGAAGATCATTTCCTACGGGACAGAACCGATGCCCCTGAGCACGCTCAAAATCATGAAGTCGCTCTTCCCAAGAGTCAAACTGCAGCAAACCTATGGATTGATCGAACTCGGGGTGATGCGAAGCAAATCCAAGAGCGACGACTCCCTTTGGGTAAAGGTGGGAGGAGAAGGCTTTCAAACCCGTGTCGTCGATGGAATCCTACAAATCAAAGCAGGGTCAGCCATGCTGGGATACCTGAATGCCCCCAGCCCGTTCACCGAGGACGGTTGGTTCAATACCGGAGATTCCGTTGAGGTGGAGGGGGAATACATCAAAATCTTGGGGCGCCAGTCTGAGATCATCAATGTCGGCGGGCAAAAGGTCTATCCGGCGGAGGTTGAAAATGTTATTCAGGGATTAGATAACGTCGCCGAGGTCACGGTCTATGGAGAGAAAAATCCAATCACCGGAAGCATTGTGTGCGCCGACGTGGTGTTGCGGAATCATGAAGACGTGAAGAAGTTTGGGCTTCGACTGAACCAGTCCTGCCGCGAGAGTTTGGAAGAATACAAAGTGCCCATCAAGGTCAATGTCGTGAACGAGGCATTGCACAGTAAGCGTTTTAAGAAAAAAAGGGTTGTCGACTGCAGTGATACGGGCTGATGGAGTATTGGACCTATCTAATCAGTGGGCCTTGGAGCCACTCATATCCGATTTCCCGATCATCGTGGGGAATACGACCTTCGTCCTCTGGATCGTAAGTATGAGAAGTAATGTAGAAAAGATTCACCGGGCCACTAATGCATTTGCATCCATGAGCCACACCAGGTGGGATTTTCAGGACACTTGCCTGGTGGCCGTCCCCTAGCATAATTTCCATACTCTGACGGTAGGTGGACGATTCCGGTCGCTTATCGTACAAGACAACCTTCAGGACTCCAGTGCACACATACCACCAATCCGTCTGCCTGTTGTGAATGTGCCAGGCCTTGATGACTCCAGGGTACATCAAAGAGTGACTCCACTGCCCAAAACCCTCCTCGAACAGATCATCGGTCACTCGGATTATTTCCCGAAAGAACCCCCGTTCATCTCGATGAGTCTCCAAATTCTCTAAAGCCACCCCATCAATCATACCGGTGCTGATAATATTTCACACTGTAGTCGTCCCTCAAGGTCCAGCCCAGAAACAGCAGCTGAACCACACCGCAACCCCGCGTATTCTCGGGGCTGAAAAGAGTAGTTCATCAACCCTTGAGCTGAACAAATCATGAAAAATACTGCAGTCGTCTCAATAGATCTCTTCTATCACTGATTCAGGTCTCTCATTGATTTCATCAAAAATTCTCCAAATGTATTCTCCGATAATGCCAAGCATTACGATCATTAGGCCGAGTAAGAAAGAGAGCAAAGCTGCAATCGTTGCAAAACCGGGCACATCAGTCCTTCCCAAAATCGCATGAATCACGATCACAGATCCATAGCTGAAGCTTACGAGGGAAACCAGTATTCCAATGGCTAAAATAGTTCGAATTGGAACAATTGAAAAACCCAAGATTGAATCAAGAAAAAGCTTGATTTTCTTGGAAAAAGTCCAACGAGAATGACCGTGGAATCTGTGCTTTCGTTTGTAGTGGATGATCTCGGGTTTAAACCCCAACCAGTAGGCGAAAAGAGAAGTGTTGATATTTTTTGCGCTGTCCCGCAAATATGGCAAAAAAGCTCGATCCATTAATGCCAGATCGTAACCTCCGGGGGGATAGTCCTGAAGTACAAACAATCGGAGGAGCCAATAATAGATCTTAGCAAATAGCTTGGCCCAAAGAGGATCTATCCGATCCGCTCTTGCGCAGAGGACATACTTAGCGCCGTGCTGCCACAATTGAACCATTTCAGGGATTAACTCTGGTGGATCTTGCAGATCCGCTGCGAGCAGGACGAAACAGTCTCCCGTAATAAACTGCAAGCCGGTTTTCGCTGCATGAATGGCACCAAAGTTCCGCGTGAGCTTTATCACCCTTGTACTTTCTCGCTGCTGCTTGATTTTCAAGAGTTCATTTAAAGAAGCGTCGCCAGATCCATCGTCTACAAAGATCACTTCCAGTTCGAGATTCTGCTGGCGCAATTTGTTCTCAACCTTAAGCAACTCAGAAAACAAGAGCGGAAGGGATTCTTCGTTGTAGTAGACTGGAACAATAACGGATACTTTTCTCACTCCATTTCCTTTCTGTGGTAATGCAACCTCAGTGTTTGGCTATGATGTGAACCACTAAACAGGGCCAGCTGGAATCTTCGATCTGGATAGATATTATCGAAGTGGATTGAAGACCCTCATCAGCCATTCGAAGGCTACGAATCCTGGATTGGCGCGACAAATTCTAAGCCTTATTTCTGTCATCCTCTTGATTCGTGTGAAGCTTGCTTACGGCCTTCAAGAAAGCAGAATAGTCTCGAAAGTAGTCTTTTTCATCATAACACTCCGATGCCAACACGAGACAAACGGACCCCGAAGAAAAGTTGTCAATCTCTCTCCAAATTAATGGAGGGATATAAAGTCCATAATATGAACGATTAAGATGATAGCGATGTTTGTCGCGTCCATCGTACAGGATGACATCAAAACTTCCTGAGATGGCTATGAGAAACTGATGGCATTCTTTCAGGGCATGTCCAGCCCGAGAAGCTCCTCCCGGAACATCGTACAGATAAAAGACGCGTTTGAATTTGAAAGGTACATGTCTCTCGGTTTCCAGAAATGTCAGATTACCTTTCGGATCATTGATTTTTGGCAAGTCAATCAACTTACATTTATCTAATCCCATCACTCCTCATCTTCTGTCGTAGAAAGCATAGCCCGAGAGGAGGGATTTATCCAAGTACTCGGCGCACCGCCTCAATAACTTGTTCAACTTCGACTTTTGTCATTTCTGGGAAGCAGGGGAGCGTCAAAATCTCTCGGCTCAACTGTTCAGTCACAGGTAAGTCCCAATCGGCACTGCTCATCCCGCGAACGGATTCCTGTAGATGATCCGGAGTTGGATAATGTATCTCAGTCCGTACGCCTCGCCCAGCCAAATCTGCCGCTAGTTGATCGCGAAAAGGAGTGCTCACGACGTAAAGGTGCGCAACATAATCGGTTCCAAAATTACTCGGCCTGGAAAGATCCAAGTCGGCTAGACCCTCGGTATAGGCCTTTGCGATTTTCCGCCGGCGCTCATTCCAACCCTCCAGATACGGGAGTTTCGCACGGAGAATCGCTGCTTGTATTTCGTCAAGCCTGCTGTTCCGACCTCCGGCTAAGACCGACTGATACTTGGCTTCCCAACCATACTGGCGCAACATGCGCAAGCGCTCTGCCAATTCCAAGTCCCTTGTAACCACCCCTCCGGCATCTCCTAAGGCTCCAAGATTCTTGGTGGGATAGAAACTAAAACACCCCAGGCTACCCCAGGCTCCAGCCCGTTTTCCGTTGAGATGAGCTCCATGGGCCTGAGCACAGTCTTCCACCACGGGAATCCCAGCGGCAGAGGCTATCCGTATCAAGTGAGGCATCTCGGCCATCTGGCCGTATAAGTGGGTAATAATGATCGCTTGAACATTCCCCGACAGAGCGGTGGCTAATGCATTGGGATCCATGTTCATGGTGGCAGGGTCGACGTCAACATATAGTGGTAAGGCCCCCACAGCGCTTATTGCTGTTGTGCTGTACATCCCTGCGTTTGCCACCGTGGCGACTTTGTCTCCGCGGCTCACATCAAGAGCACGCAAAGCCAGTTCCAGCGCGTCTGTTCCGTTGCCAACGCCAACACAATGATCAACACCACAATAAGAGGCGAACTCGGCTTCAAAAGATTCCAACTCCGGTCCCAGGACATATTGGCCACGTGAGAGCACACGCTCTAGGGCGATTTGGATCTCTTGAAAAATGGACTGATTATGATGTTTAAGGTCGTTAAGTGCTATCGCCACGATGTCGCCTAATTGAGCCCGGCGGCTATTGACGGCCGTAGCGCCGTAGTCAACCACCTTGACAGCGATCGTATCCAAGCTCCCATTTTAGGGCCGACTATCAGTATATGAGAATATCAGCCTATTCACCCATAAGATAGCGAAGTATGAGCGTAAAACAATAGGGTTTCCCCGTACGATCCTGCCAAATCTTAAGGCCAAAAATCTTCAGATCAGAGCGTTATGATACGTTGGCAATTCAAGCCCTGAACAAGGATCGGAAACTTAATGCAGATGTGGCAAAGACTTCAACAACCCTTGCCGCTCATTTTTTGGTGGTTGGTTGCAACTGCGCTTGGTGCGATTCACGCTTGGGCAGCACGCCACGAAATGAACCCGGATGGTATCCATTATCTTGATTTGAGTGACGCATTCCTTCAAGGCAACTGGGAAATAATGATCAATGCCGGTTGGAGCCCCCTCTATCCCCTTCTGCTTGGTATATCCAGGTGGATCGTAAGGCCTTCTCCATATTGGGAATTTGCCACCGCCCATGCGACAAACTTAATCCTCTATTTACTGACTCTAGGTGCTTTCCAGTTTTTTCTTCGCCAACTGATCTTTTACTATCGGTGTTGCGCTGAAAAGGGTGTTCAAAAGAGTCAGACTTCATTACCGGAGTGGGCCTGGTGGTTGATGGGACATGCTTTCTTTATCTGGTCCTCACTGAACTTGATAACCATGTATAGGCTCGAACCTGATATGTGTCTGGCCCTGTTCGTTTATCTTGTCTCTGGTCTCCTCCTCCGGATGAGGAGCGGACAACAAACTTGGGCTGCATTTGCACTTATGGGGATTTCTCTCGGTTTGGCATTCCTGGCCAAGACAATCATGTTTCCGCTGGCGTTCATTTTCCTTAGCCTAGGCCTTTTCTCTGGACGGAATTTCCGCAAAGTCTTTCCGAAGGTAATATTGGCGTTTCTGCTTTTCTGCACGATAGCAGGCCCGTTCGTCGTAAGCCTTTCAAACATGAAAGGTCGATTCACGTATGGCGACGCAGGTAAATTGAACTATGCTTGGCACATCAATGGAGTCACCCCACTTGTGCACTGGCAGGGTGAACCACCGGGCAGCGGAATACCCAAGCACCCAACCAGAAAGATTCGGGAAAATCCTGCAGTCTACGAATTTGCAACTCCCGTTGGCGGCACATACCCTCCAGGTTTTGATTACTCTTACTGGTATGAGGGTGTTGTCACCCATTTTGACCTTTCGGGACACTTTACCACCCTACTGAAAGCGTTGAAAACCTACTATGGAATGTTCATCGAACAGGGTGGCATTTTTATTGGATGGTTGGTCCTTTTCCTTTTTAGCGTTCTAGTACGCGGACGAGTAAACCTGGGTTCCATTCTCGAAGCATGGCCTTTGCTCATTCCCTCTTTTGCCGTGCTCGGCATGTATGCTCTGGTGAGCCCTGGCGAACCCAGGTACAGTGTCCCATTTGTCGTCTTAATTTGGCTCGGTTTTTTTGGCGGATGTCGGCTGCCCGAGAGCCCACATTGTCAACGCCTAGTTGCTTCCGTCACTGTTGCGGTGGTTCTCTCCATGGCAATTCCAGTTGGGCACTCTACCGCTCGAGCTATCGTCAAAGGCTTTGAATCGTTCATTTCCCAGGATCAGTCCTCTCACCCCCAATGGGAGGTGGCGAATGGTTTGCGCCAGATGGGAATTAGTCCAGGTGACCCGGTCGCATATCTTCGCAGCTCATATCGTCTCGACTGGGCTCGACTAGCCCGAGTCAAGATAATCTCAGAAATACCCCCTGGCGACATCATGCAATTTTGGACCGCGGACGATCGTGAAAAGTCGGAAGTCATTGAGACTTTCTCCAGCACTGGCGCCCGTGCAATTATCGCCGAGACGCCACCCAGTTATGTTTCCACGCCTGGGTGGCAAAGAATCGGTCAAACAGAATATTACGCTTGGATCTTGGACAGATAAAAAAGGGAAAGGCTGCTTAGAGCTCTTGGCCCTTTGGGACGATGCCAGAAAACAGCCAGTGATTGTACTTTTCCTTGAAATTCCATCAGCCGCCCAATCTTGGTGGAAGGCACGCTTAGAAAAGATCCCTGATTTATTGGACGGCTACGTGTGTATTCATTCCCGCGGTTTTTACATGGAGACGGTATATTCTTAACCAAGTGCCTCGCTACAGAAGCAAGCTTATAAAAAACTCCCTTTATTTTGGGTTCGCTCAGTTTACCCAGCTACTATGCACTATAATCCTCACTCCCTTCGTCATTCACACCATTGGTTTGAGCAAATTTGGCATTTGGACCGTCTTTTCAGCCATCACCTCGATTTTTCTCCTCTTAGACCTGGGGCTTGCCTCCTCGTATCTAAAGTTTATCTCGCAATATTACGCCAAAAAGGACTTTGATCATTTCAATTCGGTCATAAACTCGGCTCTTATCTTCAACATGGCTCTGTTCGGCCCGATGTTACTCTTGGCCTTTGTTTTCAGAAGCCATCTTTACAGTCTTCTCAACATTGGTCCCAGTGTCTATGGCGACATAGATCTGATTTTCGCTGGGATTCTGTTGATTGTCCTTATCACTATAGCTGCATCAAGCTATACAGCCGTTCTAAAATCCATACAGCGCCTCGAAGTCTTCAGCAAGATCAGCACAATTGCAATACTCCTTAAGACAACTCTAATTTTTTTCCTACTAAGAATTGGTCTGCAGTTAGAGGGCTTATTGTTGGGCGAACTTTTCTTCGTCTCTTTGGTCAACATCGCCTCCATAGGTTATGCGCGTAGATTGGTTCCCAGTATGAGAATCAGCTTGTATCTGTTCCGGTTTCAGGAACTAAAAGAGATGATTAACTACGGGGTCAAACTCCAGGTGAGTCAAGTAGCGAATCTAGTGCACCAGCAGACTGACAAGCTACTGCTATCCAATCTAGTCAACCCAGCGAGTGTTTCCTTCTATCAGGTAGCTCAGCAAATCGCCAATCTCTTGAAGCTAGTTACCTCATTTGTGTTGCCTGTGGTTTTACCCGCAGCTTCAGAGTTGACCGCCCACCGTGACCAGGAAGGTTTAAGACAACTCTGTACCAAAGGCCTTCGCTACGTATCGCTTATTGCCTTCAGCTTGGCCGGTTACATTTGGGCCTGTGCGGACCAGATTATCATTTTCTGGTTGGGAAGTACGGCATTTGATGAAAGCATCGAGGCCTTAAAGTGGCTTGTTGTCGCATTTGCAATCACGCCACTAACTGGCTTTCTTGCGACCGTTGGAAGAGGAATGGGAGTGGTGGAGTTCGAGATGCGTTCCTCGTTGCTGCTGGTGGTCGTGCAGCTTCCTTTAAACTTTTTTCTCATCTCAATTTATGGGGTACAAGGTGCCGCCGTGGGTGTCCTACTCGCACTCCTCGTTTCGATGAGTTATTTTGTCGTTCAATTTCAAAGAAAGACTAATATCCTGGAGGCGCCGGAGGTGAGTAAGTTTCTACTAAAGTTGCTGCTGGGAATCGCTCCCGGCATCCTCCTTCTCGAGTTTTGTCAGTACTACATACCCTCAGGGCTGTTTGCCAGCAGAGCAACCGGTGCCACAATTCTCCTCTCTGAAATGCTTCTCTATTATCTGGTCCTGCTAGTGTCGCTTTATTCCCTGAAGTGCATAGATCGTGACGACCTAAGTATGTTTTTCGACCTTTACAAATTTGACTTCCACAGCAAGCAATAGAGGCAACACACTGTGGTTGTAGATCTTCACTCCATAGAAAGACTGATGGTTGGAAAGAACGACTTTTCGTTTGAGCCTGCCTTCTTTGAGCATTTTGCAAGGTACCGTTTTGGGAGGGTGCACGGCCATATGCGATTTGTCCTGGATGCGGCCTGTGGATCTGGATACGGGGCCTTTTTCGTGGCACAGAAGGCAGACTTTGTTGTGGGGATAGACCGTTCACGTGAAGTGATATCGTTCTGCAAGGAGAATTACAGGAAACCCAATCTGTACTTTCAGGTAATGGATGTGGAGGCCACTGCCTTTAAGGCGAACTCCTTTGACACGGTTTTGTCATTCGAGACGATAGAGCATCTGGAAGATCCGGAGAAGTTCTTGTGGGAGACCAGGAGGATCCTAAAATGGCGCGGAGTCTTGTTGATTTCCACTCCTGTTAAAGGGGTCTATGACCAAACATTTCTTGGAGAAAACCCCTACCATCTACATGAAAGCGACGTAGATGAGTTCACCAGACTATTATCAACGCAGTTCCACATCAAGAACCTGTACGGACAACAATTTAGGCCATACATGCGAGCAAGCGAAGAACGATTGCGCTTCCAGGAACGCTATAAGACAACCCTTCGATTCAGGCTAAAGCGTTTCTTACGAAATCATGTCTTTAACCACAGGGCGACTTACTCTGTATTCTGGCATCTAAGTCAAAAAGTGAGAGACAATAAAGTTGTCCCATATTCCCCTGATCGGACCTTCAAGCTAATTACTGCGATCTGCATCAATTGCAAAGATCCCCAACCATGAACGTGAAAAAGAAGAAGATCAGATTCATTCCCCGCACGGCTGAACCGGACAATCCGGTTGACCGGATGCGCTGCTTTAATGTCATTCAAGGCCTGGAAGGAAAGGGTTACGACGTCGGCCTCTACCATCCGGGCGAACATATCGATGCACTGGTCACGCTGAGTCTGGACTTTGCCAAGTGGTCCGAGTTTTATGGCCAATGCTTTCATTCCAATGTACCCGTCATCCTGGACCTAGCGGAAAATGAGTTTGAACGGAGTGCCAAATTAACGCGAAATAAAATGCTTAACTTTATCAGCGATCTATATGATGCGCGTCGCATTGTGGGAAAGATTCAGGGCTTTTTCAAGCGAAGAGAATTTGACCAAGGTTTCTACCCATTCGTGAAAAACTGCACCGCAGTTGTCGGATGCTCGCGCATCATCGTCAGGGATGCCAAGCCCTTTGTGAAGTGCAGCTACTTTATCCCCGACGCAATAGATCAAGACAACTACCAAGCCAGGAAGGAATATATCCAAAAGGATAAATACACTATCGGGTGGGTGGGTGTGCCCAGTGCCTTGCATTTCTTATTACCTCTCAACAAGACGCTGCAACGCTTACAGGAGAAGTATGACATCCATATTGTCATCATTACATCTGCAGATTACGAACGCATTTCGCATTCAGCTGTGAGGCAGTTCGGTTTTCGCCTCGAGTTTGTCAAATGGACCTTGGAGAGCATCGCCAGAAGTTTGACTTCCTGCGATATTGGCATTGCACCTTTACCCCACGATTCTTACAAGTCCAGCAATAAAGTAGGCACTTATTGGGCCGTTGGCTTACCCGTCGTCGCATCACCAACCTATGAGTACTCACGGGTTATTGTTCACGGAGAAAATGGTTTTATCGCGAAAAGCAAGAAGCAATGGGAATATTTCCTGGAGAGACTAATCTTGAATGTTGAACTGCAACGGAAATTGGGACTCGCGGGCCTGCAGACCGCAACCAAGTACTACACCATCGAGAAAGTTACAAAACAATGGGAACGAGTACTGTCGGAGGTATTACGGGAGTACTGAGTCTGATCAGCAGAGCAGTACGTCACTTGCGCAGCCACAACTAAAAGACATCTATTTGCTCGATGAGTCTGCAAAGGATTAAAGTTGTCCATATTGCCGAGGATTTAAAGGTAGGTGGTTTAGAACGTACATTTGCCTATATAGTCAAAAACCTCGACCCCTTAATCTTCTCTGTTGAAGTCTGGTGCATTTCAAGAGGAGGGGCCATTGCCGATGAGTTAACAAATGACGGGCACAGGCTGCGGGTACTGAACTTGCACGATTATTACAATCCATTGAACTTGATCAGGCTGGCTGGACGACTACGACGGGAGAAGGTCTTGATACTTCATTCACACGGTTATTTCGCAAACACGATGGGACGAATCGCTGCATTGATGGCACAGACACCCATACGCTTTGCTCACATTCAGAGCAGTCACTGGACTGAAAAAGAGCACTCAATCAGAAACTATCTCATCGATCGTTTCTTGAGCCAATTTACGAGTCGGGTTATTGCCTGCTCGGATACAGCCAGGAGATTTCAGATTGAGAGGGTGAGGATTGACCCGAAGAAGATAATCACTGTCCACAATTCCATCGATGTCGAAAAATATGCCAATCAAGCTTCCAACGCAGTTCCGCGGACCGAGTTGGGTATCGAGGAGGATGATCTTGTGATTGGTAGTGTGGGTCGCTTGGAGAAGCTAAAGGGCCACGCTGTTCTCCTGGATGCCGTCTCAGGACTAATCGGAACCTTCCCAAACCTAAAAGTCCTCATCATAGGCGAGGGCGAAGAAGGGCAGAGGCTGCAGGAGAAGAGTTCTCAGTTGGCATTGGAAACTCATTTGATCCTGGCCGGCGCAAGGGGTGATGTGGAAAGGTATTTGCCAATCCTAGATGTTTTTGTACAGCCAACGACTGAACGCGAAGGCTTACCGTTGACGGTGATCGAGGCAATGGCCGCGAGGTTGCCGGTCGTGGCCACCAAGATAGGTGGGGTAGAGGAGGCCGTGATTCACGACAAAAACGGTATCTTGGTGCCGCCGGGTGAGAGCCAGAAGTTAGCTGCAGCCATAGCAAGGTTGCTTACTGATCAGAAATTACGGGAGACAATGGGAGAGGAGGGCTTTCGCCTCTGTAAAGAAAAATTCAGTGTAGGCAAAATGCTCAACGCAATGACCACTCTATATTTGGAA
>JALLOL010000150.1 GCA_027717875.1 Acidobacteria bacterium AH-259-L09
GAGCTGATCCTCCGGAATCTCTTTTTGGATCTGCTGGAAAAAGATGCGCTCTTCCTTTCGAATATGCTCCTCCAGGACATGGGCAAAACGAAGAAGCATATTCTCTAACTGCAGGCCCTCCGCAGCTCGGAGCTGCATAATCAGGTTTCGAAGCTGGGCGTGGTGCTTACGCAAAAGAGAAATGATTTCATTCTCCGGTGGAAGGTATTTTTCAGCCAGAGGAAAAAGAAATTTCTCCTCAGCCTGAAGATGAAAGATCAATTCAGTATCGAAGAATTCAACCGCTCGGTCACGTTGTAGATCACGTCGCTCGGGCCAGGAGGACTGTGGAGCTTTTGACTTTCCTTGCTTGATTCGCTGGGCCAAAATCAGTCCCAGATGATGATCGTGAGAAAGAGGAATCAGACTCTCGTGGCGCTTCATTTTGCCTATAGGGAATCATAGCAGGGCTGCGGGATGTGTGAGTAGTTTTTTGCCGGCGACTGGTAGAGTTAAGCCACGTAGAAATATGCACTTTCTACTGATATCCTATGTCGTGGTGTTCGAGGGGGGGGTGAGGTCAGACCGTAGGGGCGAGCCGGTGGCTCGCCCGAACCGTTCTCGGTGAATGGGTTGCTCGGGTGAGCCACCGGCTCACCCCTACGGTCTGACCCCTACCCCCCCCAATCCCCAAGGAGGAACCCCGTGCTTCGGTTTGCTCTCTGCTTTCTTTGTCTGACACTATTCCTAGCTTGCACCGCCCCACCGGAGTACGACCTGGTGATCCGCAATGGCCTGATCTACGACGGCAGCGGATCGCCACCGTTCAAAGGCGACGTGGCCATCAACGGTGACACGATTGCCGCGATCGGATCTCTAGTCAGCCAGCGGGGACGAACGGAAATAGACGCCAAGGGTCTGGCGGTTGCTCCCGGCTTTATCAACATGCTGAGTTGGGCCACCGAGTCGCTGATCGAGGATGGCCGCTCCCAAAGCAACATCCGCCAGGGAGTCACCTTAGAGGTGTTCGGGGAAGGATCGTCCATGGGTCCACTCAATGAGTCGATGAAAAAGGAGATGAGCCAACGGCAAGGGGACATCAAATATGAAATCTCCTGGACAACGCTTTCCCAATATCTTGAACATCTCGTTGAGCGAGGAATCTCGCCCAATGTCGCATCTTTTGTGGGGGCCACCACGGTGCGGGTCCACGTGCTTGGATATGAGGATCGCGCCCCCACGGCAAAAGAACTCGAGCAGATGCGTTCCCTGGTGCGGCAGGCCCTGCAAGAAGGCGCCCTCGGCGTGGGATCGTCACTCATCTATGCCCCTTGCCTTTTACGCCGGTACTGAAGAGTTGACGGCACTTGCACAGGTGGCTGCCGAATACGGTGGGATGTACATTTCTCACATCAGGAGCGAAGGTAATCGACTTGTTGAAGCCGTCGAGGAACTGATCAGTCTTGCACGCAAGGCCCGCATTCGGGCTGAGATCTATCATCTGAAAGCAGCGGGTGGGGAGAACTGGGACAAATTGAACACAGTCATTGAAAAGGTCGAGGCGGCGCGGGCCGAGGGGCTTCAAATTACCGCTGATATGTATACTTACACCGCTGGAGCCACGGGTCTGGATGCGGCCATGCCTCCCTGGGTGCAGGAAGGAGGACACGAGGCCTGGGTAAAACGCCTGAAGGATCCGGCGATCCGACGGAGGGTCAGGCACGAAATGTCGACACCGACAGATGATTGGGAAAATCTGTACTTGGCAGCGGGCTCGCCTGAGAAAGTTCTGCTTGTGGGATTCAAAAGCGATTCACTGAAGCACTTAACCGGAAAGACCCTGGCCGAGGTGGCCGCCATGCGGCGTAAATCGCCAGAGGAAACCGCCATGGATCTCGTCATTGAAGACGACAGTCGTGTCGGCACCGTCTACTTCCTGATGTCGGAAGAGAACATTCGAAAAAAGATTGCCCTTCCCTGGGTGAGCTTTGGATCGGATGCCGCATCGCTGGCACCGCAGGGCGTTTTCCTAAAATCGAACCCCCACCCTCGAGCCTATGGCAATTTTGCGCGGCTTCTGGGCAAATATGTCCGCGAAGAAAGCGTCATTCCACTTGAGAAGGCGGTCCGCCGCCTGACCTCACTTCCCGCTTCTAACCTTAAACTGCAGAGGCGTGGCCTGCTGAAAATCGGCTATTTCGCTGATGTCATCATATTTGATCCAGAAGCCATCCGCGATCATGCCACCTTTGAGAATCCCCATCAGTACTCGACCGGCGTCGTCCACGTGCTCATCAACGGTCAACAGGTACTCAAAGACGGCGAACATACCGGCGCCACGTCTGGCCGTGTCATTCACGGCCCGGGCCGGAAAAATTCCTGAAAATACCGAGCGACCAATGTTTCGCAGGCCAGAGGCAGGAAAAGGCCAACAGCTCAGGCCTGACGCTGGATCAAAAAGCCCGAAATGGATTCTCAATGGCTCTTGATGGAGAACTGTTTGTAGCGCTTCCTGGCAAACTTTCGCCACTTCTTGCCATTGTTGAGAGAAGACGAGCAAATTTAACCAAAAAAGAAACCCGCGTGGCTCTTGGTTACCCCACTTGCGCGCTAAGGAAGCAACGCCTTCAATTCCCTCCAGCCGGTTCACTGCCTCTAATAATAGAATCCTCGCTCTTTCACTTTAGGTTGGCTCATGCACTCGGAAGACCACCTGCGTTTTGTACAGGTGGTCTCCACAAGTTAAGTATTTGATAGCAGGTGGTTTAGGAGATTTTCGAGCTACTGCTTGCAAAGTAGATTCATGGTTTCGGCTGAAACACCCAATTTTCGCGGCCTTTGTTTTCAACGAGTTAAGGCGGATTTGTTGAGCTGTGTTGAGATTTGTGGGTCTTGGGTGCTTTCAACAGCTACAAAATCGACTATACTCATTTGTGCATTTCAAGGATTAGGAAGCCTCCTTGCTCACCGGCCGCGATGCCCGTGGTGCAGGGGCACCACGTAGCAACCCCTCGGTGCTCAGGTCCTCATCGATATCGGGCCAGTAGATCCCAAACCCTCCCCCGGCTACTTTACAATTGGAGCGCTCTTCCGGTGTGGCCGCCAACAATCTCGGATACCAAGCCAGCGGTACGGAGATTGTCCTACCATCCATAAGATCCACAACTAACGAGTCTTCCGAGAAGCGTACATCTTTAACCCGCTCTCCAGCTTTAGGTTGCAAAGTACTCATTCCACGCCTCCAATAATTCTTGCTCATGTTCCGAAATCAAATCGGCAATCCTGCGCAGCTCGGTAGGGCTGAACCCGAGATTACGGGCGAGCGCTACTGGACCAAGCCAGAATTTGGCTGACTGGCCGCCTCGATCCACGTGTATATGTGGCGGTTCATTTGGCTCATGACTGTAAAAATAGAATCTATATGGCCCTTCCCGTAGGATTGTCGGCATCCCGAAACGATTCTCTCACGATTCGATCTGCCCTTGCACTGTTCGCGTTCAAACAGTGGGTCTTGGGTGGTTTCAACAGCTACAAAAATGACTACACCTTAACGGGCTAAAAGTTAATGCCACTCACGTGAACGCAACCCTGGGTGACCCCGGCGGCGAGTAGCATAAAGAAACAGTGAACCGATCTGCTTTCTAACCCAAGCTTCTGTCGCGAAAAGCTGTTCGCGACAGCCAGCGAAGCGACAAGTTTCCGATAAGCCGACTATACGGACAAGTGGAGGCGTCACCCCAATTTTCCTTATCCCGGCCCCAGACTGAGTCTGCCTGTTAATCAGCGTGTTGGCTGCGGCAGGTTTCGCTGCGGGCTTGTTCCCGGCGTCTACCTTCGGAGTCCTGCGGTCCAGTTGATGACGACGGTGATGGGAGCAGGTGGGGCTTCTTGGTCCGTCGTGATGATGAGAAAGCGCTGGCCGTCTGCCGAGACGTCGTAGAAATATCCTCTTGATCGACCCGGCCGTACGTCGAACAGCGCTCGTACGGCTCCAACTTCCACGCGATTGCCATTGACTGTTACAGCCGCGGCCATCAGCTGATTGCCGGCGCCAAGATAGAAAATCTCCTTGCCGTCGCGGCGCCATCGCGGCAGCGAACCGCCGCCAGCAGAGATGGGTACCTTCGTGCCCGGTCCCGGAAAAGGCATCACGTACACTTCCGCACGCCCAGACTCGTCCGATTGAAATGCGATCCAGCGCGGGTCAGGCGCAAACCGCGCGTTCGATTCAGCGGACAAAGTCTGCAGAATCGGCAGCGCTTTCCGATCACCGACAAGCGGTAGGGCCCACAGATCTCTCGTCAACGGGGTGGGACTTCTGAACGACGAGAATTTCGTGAACAAGATGAAGCGGTCGTCCGGCGACCAACTCGTGGGCCGGTGGTTATCGGGACCCTCCATCAGCACCTGCTCGGCTTCTGTCCCGCTTGTTGCCTTCTGAGACATGCGTGACTGTCCGGGCGTGCGTGGAGCAAAGAATGCGATACGGCTGCCATCGGGAGACCAGATCGGCGCGGCGCCCGAATCAGTCGTGAGTCTTGTCCGCACGCCGAGTCGTGACAGATCATACAGCCACAGGTCCCGGGTCCGGGCCGTCCGATCAAAGATGCTCACGGCGGCGCGGCTGCCGTCAGGCGCCAACTCGATTTCGCCATAGGCCCCATCGTCAGCCAGGGCGCCAATCTCCTTCCCGCTGCGATCAAACCACAGGAGCCTGGAGTCCACCGGCACTGGATTTGTTCGGTAGACCAAGATTCCGTTGTCCGAGACCGAAACGACTCCGCCCCCGGGCCTGAGGTTTCCCACCGACACGTCCTCGGCGACAACAACGGCATCGCCGGTTATTTCGAGACGTTGCATGTCGAACGGCTGCGCCATGAGCGCACCGTAACGGAGGGAGAGGACATGACCTTGACTGTAAAGCATGGGGCCTGTGTCTACTTGCTCTATTACAAGTTTTCGGTCCGCCGATTCAAACGAGCCAACTACCACACTACCTGTGGTTTCATTCGGATCGTCTTCCCGTATGAGCTCAAGGAAATGTCGTCCATCGGGTAATATGCTCACGCGTTGAGACATTGCTGTCGTTGGCGCGGTGGGCCGCCCACCCGACGCAGAAACAACCTGCATCGGTGCGGTGCGGCCCCCAGGCACCCGCACCGAGAAGAAAATAGAATGATCCGGACGCCACAGCCCAGTGCCGATCCGCCCGCCAGGAATGTCACATATCGTGGTGGCGGGGCCCCCGGAGATGTCAATTTTCTTAAGCTTTCCCGCCGCGAAGAATGCGAGAAAGCTACTATCCGGCGACCAGAAAGGTGACCATGCGTCTTCTGTCCCCCTCAGCATTACTGCCTCAAGAGAATCGAGCGGCCGAACCCAGAGAGTTTTTTCTCCCTCGGCGTTTGACGCAACGAACGCGACTCGGCGTCCGTCCGGCGAAACAGCGATCGGGTAGAGACCCCCTCGTGCCGCAAAGCCTCCAGGTGCAAAGGTCCAGCCGTCCGGTGGGTAGATGCTGAAGCGTGCTGGTAGATTGTCGGCCGGCGCGCGCTGGAGATACGCGAGTGCACCCAGAGTCAGCGCCGCCACAACGGCAATCGTGGCGACTGACCACGCTAGCCGCACGCGGCTCTTGCCCAACGCCTCCGGTACCGCCTCGGCAGGTGCGGCGCCCGAGAGAACATCCTCGATTTCGATGCGAACAGCGCCCGCGTCCCCAAGACGCTGCCGCCGGTCCTTTCGCAGGCAGCGGCGCAAAAGCGTTCGCATGGCCGGTGGGGTATTCGCGGGCAGCACGTCGAACGCCGGCTCCTTCATCATTACCGCAGCTAGAATTTCTGTAATGTCCTCGCCCTGAAACGCCCGCTCGCCGGTCAGCATTTCGTACAGCACCACACCGAACGCCCAGATGTCAGTGCGCCGATCCACCCGCTTCCCCCGTGCCTGCTCGGGCGACATATAGGCAGCCGTGCCTAAAATGATCCCGGCCTTGGTGGCCATCTGACTTATCGTGGGCGAGTCGTGGATGTCTTCGGGTACGACTTCATCTTCCAGTGCTTTGGCCAGACCGAAGTCCAGCACCTTTACTGTGCCCTCAGGGGTGATCTTCACATTGGCCGGTTTGAGATCCCGATGGATGATGCCTTTTTCATGTGCAGCCTCTAGTGCCTCTGCCATCTGAAGCGCAATCTTGAGGCTCTCTTCTAAGGGAATGGCCCCTTTCTTGATGCGTTCAGCCAGAGTCTCCCCTTCCACCAGCTCCAGAACCAGGGCCTGTCTGCCTTCGGACTCTTCCAGGCCGTAGATGGCGGCGATGTTGGGATGGTTGAGCGAAGCCAAGACTTGGGCTTCACGCGCAAATCGGGCCATGCGCTGCTTGTCGGAGGCAAAGGCTTCGGGCAGCACCTTGATGGCGAC
>JALLOL010000151.1 GCA_027717875.1 Acidobacteria bacterium AH-259-L09
ATAATATCCCCCTTTTCGACTTGTTGCCCACGCTCCACCGTGAAACGGTCCAAGTGACCATACAGGGTCGAAATACCGAACCTGTGTTCTATCTTAACCAGCTTTCCGTATCCCAATTTTCGCCTGGCAAAAACCACTAATCCATCCGCGGTCACGACCACCTTGTTTCCGCGAGGAGCAGAGATGTCAATCCCGGGGTGATGGACGCGTTCCCTACTAAAAGGGTCGACTCGGTAGCCAAATCCGCCGGAGGGATACCCACGCACCGGCATAATAGCAGGTGTGGCTGCCAAGAGAATATTCTGGGTATTGTAAATCTCCTGCAGCTGCCGCAACTTGGTGTCCAGGCTGATTCTCTTGCGTTCCAAAGACTTAAAGTGTTGGATGAGACCCCTGCTGTCCAGACTCAGCAGCGGCTTATCATAAGGGGAAGGACCACCAACTCCGCCGAAACCTTCTCGCTCCAAACCAGAAAGGATTTCCAGCTTCTTGGAGGTGACTTCCAGCGACGAGATCTTTTCACTCAGTTGCCTTGCCGCCAATCTAAAGGTTTCATTCTCCTTGCGAAGGTTATCCACTTCGACCTTCAAGCCGCCATAATCAGTGGTTCTCTTCCACATGTGAAAGTAGTGAAGCGTTGATAAGGCAAAGGAAGAAAAAAGAACAATCAGGGCAGTTGCGACCATCCTGAGAAACAGATGAGAGATTTTGTACCTGAGGGCAGAAGCCTCGGCAGAGCACGAAATGATCAAGCTAAGGTCTTCTCTTCTCCTCCGGAACGGGCTCATCTTGCAGTCTCCCATCGATCTGGAAGGCCTGAAGGTGCTGGTCGCTGTGGTTTTACTGTCAGTTGTCTGTTGCCACCCATATCTATCCGCCGCTCTGATCTACAATGGTCTGAGCCAGCATATCTTCGTGGACTGCCATTTTTCTCAGCTTTTACAATGCTCAGGGGTCAGGGCCCGAACACTTCGGGATAGCTGGGATCTGTCCAGGCCAGTAATCAGTTTGTAGTCGCTGTAGTCAGCTATTTGGTGGGGGTATAAGCTTACAGACCATTCTTCAGAGTCGTGGCAACAGCAATGACAGTGTAACCTGCAGCGCGTGCCTTGACCGTGAGATAGCATTGAATCCATACCACCGAGCAATGAAAAGAGGGCTTACCGGCTTGGTGACCACACGAACATGGCCCTGCTTAATGGCCTGCAGGACGGAGCCGATGTTCTTTTCAGCGTAAACCAGACTATGGGTCCGACCCAATTGAAAGAGCCAATGCACATCAGAGGTACCGACTAAAGGTAAACTCAACCGGCGTGCAATCTCTTCTGCCTGCTCATTAAAATTTAACCAAGCAAGATAAAAATGGTGGTACTCGATGGCATCGAACAGATCGTGCCATTGGAAGACCAGTTTTCCCAGGGCAGTTGAAATTGGAAAGAACGGGTGGGGAGCCATGACAAGCTGTTCTGAACCCTTGTATTTGGCTACTATTTCAGGGCTGTTCCATGAACTCTTGTAATTTAGGAAATTGTAAAGGAGAAGATGTTTTCGTTGCAGGGTGGCTTCCACTCCAGGAATCAATAGAATTCCTCGCTCCCTAGCGTATTCCTTCAAGGAAGGCGAAAATAAGACCTGATTGTGGTTCGTAATCGACAGGACTTCAAATCCCTGCCCTTTAGCCTTGTCGATCAACTCATGGGCAGAATGGAGAACGATCTTTTTACCGTCTTTTGGATCATCAATTGTATGGGTATGTAGCTCTGTCTTCAGCCAGCTCTTCATCGAAACCTTTCACAACCCGCAGCATCTGCGGTGAGAAGCAATTACCGTTCTAGATCATACTGCAAATCATCAACATGTCCTTATGTCGCTGGTCACCTAACATTAGTGCAGTGCGAGAATCAGATTGTGATAGCCATTTCACATCTTCGGCCAGCTCATCACCCACGTCATTGATCTAAAATGGGGGTAACCTTCACGCCAGTTTGGAACCCGTCTTGCCCTTGGGGTGTCCCCCTGGAGCTGCGCCTCGACTATACTTATCCTTTATCAATACCCTGGATTTGTTAAGGAGGTGTGGAACATGGATTGTGGACGATTGTTTGCTGGGATCGGGCTAACCTTTGTCGTCACGGGGGCCGGCTTGCTTTCTCGGGCGGAGAAGGTCCCCAGCGATTTGCCAGTTGCCATGATCGAGGTGAGCGGTGAGGCGAAAAAGTTCTGGCCGCGCTGGCGAGGTCCCTCTGGGCAGGGTCTAGTGGAAGGCAGCAACTATCCGGACACCTGGTCACAGCGACACAATGTCCTCTGGACGGTGGGAGTTTCCGGCAGTGGGAACGCGTCACCCATCCTTTGGGGCAACCGCATCTTCTTAACCACCGCCTATGACAATGGCCAGCGCCGCTCAATCCTCTGCTTGCGAAGAAGTGACGGTCAGCGGCTCTGGGAGGTCTTTGTTCCTGAAGCAGTACCGGAGAAAGCCAATCGCAAGAATGGCTATGCTTCCGCTACGCCCGTGACCGACGGCGAGCGTGTCTATGCTTATTTTGGCAACTATGGTCTCCTGTGTGTGGACTTCGAGGGCCGGCAGGTGTGGCATCGAAGCTTTGAGCCAATGAATCCCTTGCACGGATCGGCCTGCTCCCCTCTGCTTTACTGGGATCGGGTGATCATCTATCAGGACCACCGGGGCCGCTCAGGCTCCTTCGTGGCCGCTTTCGACAAGCGCACCGGCAAGACCCTATGGTGGACAAACCGAAAGGAGCGAGTGGGGTGGGGTTCGCCGGTTGCGATTCGCGCAGGTGACCATGACGAGATCATCGTCAGCAGCCAGAGGAAGGTGTACGCTTACAACCCCGACACTGGCCGGGGGCTTTGGAGCTGCTCCGGTAACCTCGTCGAGGTCACTCCCACACCCGTAGTGGGCCATGGACTCGTTTTCTGTTCCTCGGGGCGCGCCGGTCCCACCCTGGCCATCCGCCCTGGAGGTTCAGGGGATGTCACCGAGTCGCACATCGTTTGGCAGTCTCCAAAGGGTTCTCCTTTCATTCCTTCCCCCTTGCTTTACGGCGAGTACCTTTACCTGGTCAACGACATGGCCAGCATCGCCACCTGTTTCGAGGCCCGCACGGGCCGCGTGATGTGGCAGGGACGACTGGGCAAGGCCGCACGAGAATCGTTTTCCGCTTCGCCGGTTGGGGTGGACGGCAAAATTTTTTTTACCAATGACTTCGGTGAAACCTTCGTGCTCAAGGCCGGCCCGGAGTTCAAGCTACTCCACGTCAACCGCCTGCAGGCTCGCACGCTGGCTTCCCCGGCCCTGGTAGATGGGAAGTGGTACTTTCGCACCGACCGTCACCTCATCTGCATTGGGCACTCTGGAGGATAGACGTAGTCCGAAGGGCTGCCGATCCATCTTAGCTCTCTTAAAAAGTCAGACCCGCACTTTGACTTTTTGTCTGGCAAACCCTTGACTTTTTCCAAAGCCCACCTCACCAACTATTAACTAACCCATTGATTTAGTTACTCTTAACCATCTGTCTCCGCTTTGGTTTGCGAATTGCTTTTGTGCCGTCGTAGCGGTCCTGAAGTGATCCGGAAAACCCTCCGATCCCCCAGGGGCTGCTGCCCGGGTGGAGAAATTAAGGAGGGGCTTTCGCAGAAAAGGTTTGGGGAAACCGGCGAGGCCCCCACCCGGGACATCCAGTGTGGCGGGTGAGATTACTTTGGCCATGGATCACCCGCGAGCAGGTATGTGAAAAGTTCATGGCACTGGGTTCGGATGGACGCAATTGTGAAAAAGAAGACGAATTCGGGTACTAGGATCCTGTCCTTAATCTCGCATCACCTCCTGGCACTCGTGGCGTGCATGCTTGTCTTGGGGATGAGCGCAGCCGCTTTGACGGCCCAGACTGCAGAGCCACTTGCCCGGGCCAACCCCGACTTTGTGGATGCCCTGTGGGTGGCCGACAAAGAGGATGCTCTGCTGAAGATCGGCCTGGCGGAGGCTTCCCTGCTGCTGGAGATTCTCGACATAGAAGACGTCAGGGCTGTAGCCGTGGATGATCGCCGGGCACTAGTGTGGGCTTACGGCAAAAACCTGCTCTATGCCTTCGGCTTTGATGGAACCCTTCGTTTGGCCGTCCCGGTCGTCAGACCCGATGAAGAGGACGAGGACAAGGACGAGGAGGACGAAGACGAGGAAGATGCCCACAGCCAACATGTGGATCTTCAGGTCAATTCCAAGAGCGGAACCGTGTGGCTGGGCTTGGGCCGCTTTCTCTTTCAGTATGATTCGAACGCTCAGCTTCTCGCTGTCCTCCCCTTGCCCGAGACGGTGCGCGCCCTGGCGCTGGATCAGCCGGGATCACTCTTGTGGCTGGCCACCCGAGAGCTGCTGATCTCCTGTGATGAGACCGCCAGTGTCCTGCAGATCCTGGACCTGGGGAAAGGAGCCCGCATTGAAGACATCGACCTGGATGCCGCTTCCGGTGAGATTTGGGTGGCTCAAAAAGAGCGCCTCACTCGCCTGGACGCCAGTGGGAGGCTGCTCTTCGAGCGGCGCATCAAGAAGCTGAGCCAGGTGGTGAGCGATCACCAGGGCGGAGCCTGGCTGGCTCGTGGTAAATGGCTGATCCGTATCGACCCTTCCGGCGAAATTCTTTTTGAACTGGAGCGGCTGGGCAAGAAACCCGAGAAACTCCTCAGCCTGGCGGCCGATCCGCTGGATGCGTCCGTTTGGGTAGCCACCAAGAAAGGACTGGCAAAGGTAAGCGCCGATGGAGAAGTCCTCCAAATTCTGGAATGGCGCAGCTCCAAGAAAAAGAAGGTACGAGCTCGGGATGTCGCGCTATATGTGGACCTGATTCCTCCAGAGATTGCCTTCACTTCTCCTGGCGCTGGCGCCTTTATCAAGGACAGCACACCGGTCATTGACGTGAGCTATAGCGACACTGGATCGGGTGTGGATCCTTCAACTTTGCACATTGAGATGGGCGCACAGCAACTGATCATGAACTGCTCCTACGAGGAAAAAACCGCCTCCTGTGTCCCTAGTAACGGACTGCCCGAAGGGGAGATCCAACTCTCGGCCGGCCTCGAAGATTTCAACGGCAACCTTTCCGATCCCGCCTCCCTTGTCTGTACCGTAGACACCCTGCCTCCCCTCATTACGCTCCTCTCTCCTTCAGACGGCCTGCTCACCAATCAGCCTGAGCAGAGGTTCACAGGCCAGATCAATGAACCCGCCACCCTGACACTGGACGGGCAGGCCGTCTCCCTCACCAAAAATCAGCACTTTGATGAGCTTCTGATACTGCAAGAAGGAAGCAATATCTTCACCCTGGTGGCCACCGATCAGGCCGGCAACGCCGGCTCCCTCACCATAGAGATTAGCCTGGACACGATTGCACCCGCCATCGCCTTCACCGCTCCCGTCGGCGGCAGTATCGTGAACACAACCACGCCCACCATCGAAGTGAGTTACAGCGACAGCGGCTCGGGTGTCAAGGTGGGAACGTTGATCATCCAGGCTGACGGCATACAGCTGGGGGTCACCTGCACCTTCACCAGCGCGAGCGCCTCTTGTACTCCCAAAACAGCACTGCCTGAGGGAGCTAACACCCTCACGGCCACCATCCGCGATCTCGCCGGTAACCTCTCCGCGCCGGCCCAAGTGGGCTTCACCATCCAACCCGTCGTGGGCAACCGGCCCCCGCTCCTGGACCCCGTCGGAGACCAGACGCTGGCACTGGGAAGCCGGCTAACCCTGACTTTGACGGCTACGGATCCTGAGGCGGATCTGCTCGCTTTTTCTGCCCTCCCACTTCCCCTGCCCGCCAACTCCAGCTTGAACGCCTCCACAGGGGTCTTCACTTTCACACCGGCGGCCGATCAGGTGGGGACCATCACCTTAACGTTCATCGTCGGTGACGGCGTCCTGAGCGATTCGGAGACTATCAACATTAGCGTCGAGGGCGCCGCTCCCGGCGGCGTCACTGAACTCACCGGACGGCTGTTGGATAGCAATGCCTTTGCCCTGGGACAAGAGACCCCGGTAGTAGGGGCCACGGTTTCCCTGCTTGATACAGGCTTCTCGAGCATCAGCGACACAGGCGGAAACTTCACGCTCAGCGGGATTGCGGCGGGTGCTCAGATTCTTGACATCGACTCCTCCACAGCCAACGCCGCTCCGGACGCATCCCCCTATGCCGGCTTTCGCGAAGAGATCGAGCTGATCTCGGGCGTCACGAACGTCATCGACCGCCCCCTCTTTCTCCCCCACATTGCCGCCAATAGTCTCACTCCGGTGAACCCCAACTTTTTCACCACTGTCACCAATCCTGAGCTGGGAGTCTCCTTGAGCGTCCCCCCCAGCACGGCCAAAAAC
>JALLOL010000152.1 GCA_027717875.1 Acidobacteria bacterium AH-259-L09
CAGTCGTTCTGCGCGCACAAGTACTCGCATCCTTATCGGCCCAGGACCAGGGTCACCCTCGGGGGTGGGGGTCAATGACGTATAGGGGTACCTAAGTGTCAGAAATTTTTCATCAAAATCACACTTCAAGATCAGGTGCGAGTTCGATGCTAGAATCGGCAGAGATTAAGCGAGGAGGTACAAGCATGCGTGTGGGCTCATAACCCAACGATGAGCTGACGAGCTTCGGGTGTCCTACTTACCCCCAAAACGGTCTTTCCGGCCGGAAACATCCATTTCTTTCCGACTGGAAAGAAATTCGGAATTGGCGAGATCTCAAAAATCACAAGTCTCTTTCTCTGCTGCCACAAGTTACCAAAGGGAAAAGTCCGGGGGTAAACTGGCAGTTATCCTGCTGCAGCGACAGCTAAATTGGCTCTGAACCAGGTTCGAAAGTCGTCCACTCGAAATGCCAAAAAGGTCCTGTTTTGGTTGCGTATAGGTTGCGTCAGTTGCGCGATTCTTCCACGTTATTCCACGTTATTCCAGGCTAAGTTGTTGAAAGTCAATAGGGACGCGGGGTCTTCCTCAAAAATCAAATTTGAGGCTCATTCCGAAACCGTCCGGGCTCACAGATGGAAGCCAGATAATGTGGCGCTGTCGATCTTCTAATCCCCGCACCACAGTTCGACCAACAATGTAACCGAGCGCGGCGCCGGCGATGACATCACTCATGTAATGTGCACTGTTTGCGATTCGACTGCATCCGATAAAAACAGCCGTGGCATAAGCCGGGATGGCGACCTTAGTCCCATAATACTGACTCGCGACCGTGGCCCACATGAAGGCGTTGGACGCGTGCCCGGAAGGAAATGAGAGGTTGCTGCTATCATTGGGGCGTCGCCGATGAGAACTGAATTTCAATGCGTAGGTCAAAGCATTGTTCAGCACCCAACCCTGAGTCAGTGCCAAAGACATGGAATGAAAACGGTTGTCAGGATAAAACTTGCTGACCACTAAGAAACCTGCAATAGCCGGAACGATAAAATATTGCTTCCCCATGATTTCGCCAGTTTGACCCAGTGTCTGGAAGCTCTGAAAGCCATCTTGAGGTTGATGCATCTTGTGATCGAAGAAAGCGGCCACCCCGGCGGCGGCGAGTCCGATCAATAGCGGATTCAGATTATTCTTTGAAAACAACCCCTTGAAGTTTCTTTTTAGCTCTTGAGGAAACTCGGCGAGGCGAGGCGTCCGCAGCTTTGTGAAGGCATTCACCGAAAAGTCGTTCTCGTCACCTGCAATCTCGATGTCTTGGGCTAGAACTCCTTCGTTGGTGAGGAGTCCTTCCACCTTCAGGACCACTCCTGCCATCAAATCCGAAACAGCAATTGGGTCTTCGCCTTCATCTTTAATCTCAGTCTGGTCGGTCACGCGGACCGTAATATCGAATTCCGGACCCAGCGACATCTTGAGCAGGACAACCTGCTCACTTTCTTGATCGATGCTCAACACCGGGGCAACGAGTTCAACCTCAGGCCAGGCCCCATAGACGAAAGTGGAACAGAGGAAAATCAAGCATAAGGGCAAAATGCGTCTCATAAATGACAGCTCCCCAGCTTCTGTACTGAAAAAGAGTTTCCCCTCCTTGTCGTGCACATGGTATGCCATTTTTAGTCAAGCTTGTCAACTGGACTTAATTATAGAGACGTATCTATCTACTAATCAATGACTTACAGGAATTAGTCTACAAGCTGAAAATAGTGCGACACTTCCAGAGATTGTCACCGCTGGTTTACACATCATGGTCCTCTGGAGCGATGAGTATCAATCACTTAACGGGTTTTGCAAAAGAAGCCCTGGATGTAAACTTGCGGTGACATCGGTGAAGTGACGGATTTGCCAGCAATCCGTGGGATAATAAAGTGGATTCGGCCATACTGGGCGAGGATTCAGGCTCACTGTTCTAGGAAGGAGAATGATCCGATGAAGTGGTTTTGCGTCATTGCAATTTGGTCTCTTCTTGCAAGTGCGCTACTGGTCCCCGTTGGTCCGAGAGCACTTTCACCAATCGAGCGCCAGATCCTCAAGTACGTGGACGCCCACGCCGAGGAAGCTATCGCTTTCCTTCAGAAAATAGTCAACATCAACAGCGGTACGATGAATCACCCGGGAGTGGGCGAAGTTGGTCGAGTCTTTCAAGCCGAACTCGATGCCCTGGGATTCAAAACCCGTTGGATCCCTATGGACTCTGTCAACCGCGCCGGCCACCTTTTCGGCGAGCGGCGTGGACAGCGTGGCAAGCGTCTCCTTTTGATCGGGCACCTCGACACGGTCTTCGAAAAGGAAAGTCGATTCCAGTACTTCGAACGGGATGGCTCCGCTGCCAAAGGTCCTGGAGTCGAAGACATGAAGGGTGGAGACGTGGTAATACTCTATGCCCTAAAGGCGCTGGACGCGGTGGGAGCGCTGGAAGGCGCGAGCATTACCGTAGCTCTGACTGGCGATGAAGAAGACACCGGTGACCCGTTGAGTATCAGCCGTCGCGATCTCTTAGAGGCGGCACGCCGGAGCGACGTTGCTCTGGGCTTTGAGGGCGGGGTCGGGGACATCACCACTGCCACCGTGGCACGCCGCGGGTTCACTGGTTGGAAACTCCGGGTGACCGCCACCCCCGGCCACTCCTCGCAGATCTTCAAGAAGCAGTTTGGAAGCGGTGCCATTTACGAAGCGGCCCGCATCCTGAGCGCCTTTTACGAAGAGCTGCGAGGGGAGGAGTACCTTACCTTTAGCCCGGGAATCATCCTGGGGGGAACGACCGTAGAGTACGATGCCACTCAAAGCCGAGGGACAGCCTTTGGAAAGACCAACGTCATCCCGGAAACGGCGGTTGTGGCGGGGGACCTGCGTTTTATCTCGGATGAACAGCGAGAGCGCACCAAAGAACGGATGCGCGCCATCGTCGCCCAGAACCTTGCAAATACCTCGGCTGAGATCACTTTCGAGGACTCTTCTCCCGCCATGAGTCCAACGCCCGGCAACAACGCGCTCCTCGCCCAGTTGGATCAGGTGAGTCAAGATCTTGGCTATGGTCCTGTCAGGGCTGTGGATCCGGGCGATCGCGGTGCCGCCGACATCTCCTTTGTGGCCCGGTTCCTGGACGCAATCGACGGACTGGGTGTGGTGGGATCCGGCGCTCACACGGTGCAGGAAACGGTCGATCTCACTTCCCTCCCAAAGATGACCAAGCGTGCAGCCATCTTGATGTATCGACTAACCCGATGATTATTGGCTGAACGGGGGTGCTGTTGTGCTGATGGTGGGATCAGTACGATGGCGCCACAGCACGACAGCACCACAGCACGAAGGCACGAGGACACGAACGCACCAAAGGACTCATCTGACCTCCACAAATTGGACGCTTCGGGATTGGGTGTCAAAAAAGGCGAAGGTCGTTTTACCGTAGAGGCCCATGAGTTCCCCGGGGTTTAAGAGGACGCACTTTCCTGTCCGACCCTCGTAAGCCGTGTGGTCGTGTCCGTAGCAAACCAGGTCGTAAGACCCACTGGCAGCCAAAGGACGGGCAATTTCAGGGTAGTGGTTGACGGCCACTTTGAGTCCGTCGAGCTCGAGTTCGGCCAACGCACCATGCAAGTGTACCTCGGAGTATTGGGACCCGACCTGACAGATTAACCGGATATCCCCATCGTTGTTTCCCCATACAATGTGTACCGGCCGCCCTTTCGCCGCCTCTCCCAGTCGTTTCACAACAAAGGGCGAGCACAGATCTCCGCAGTGAATCAACACTTCGGCCTCCGCCATTTGAGTTAGGGCTTTATCCAGCTTCCAAATGTTGTCGTGGATATCCGAAAATATAGCGAGCTTCATGGATTTTGGGGTAAGGGGGTCAGAGGGGTGGAGATTTGGGGTCAGACCTTGAGGTCTGACCCCAAATCTCCACCCCTCTGACCCCCTTACCCCCACAGAGCCTGGCGCACTCGGTGGGCGGCCCCTACCAGATTTCGCAAAGAAGGTTCAACCTCCCGATAGCTCCTTGTCTTCAGGCCGCAGTCTGGATTAACCCATAGTTGTTCAGGTCGCAGCACTCGAGACGCCTTCATGAGGAGTTCCACGATCTCTTCCGACGACGGGATTCTTGGACTATGGATGTCGTACACTCCCAAGCCAATTTGATTGGGATACTTGAAGTCAGTGAACACCTTCAGCAGCTCCATGTCGGAACGAGAGGCTTCTATGAAAATGACGTCGGCATCCATGGCAGCAATGCTTTCGATCACATCGTCAAATTCCGCATAGCACATGTGAGTCTGAATCTGCGTCTCGGCCTTGACACCACTGGTGACGATGCGAAAAGACTCGACAGCCCACTGGCAGTACTCCTGCCAATTGCTCCTTCGCAGAGGTAACCCCTCCCGAAAAGCGGGCTCATCGACCTGGATAATGGGGACTTCAGCTTTCTCCAGATCCAGCACTTCATCACGGATGGCCAAGGCAATCTGCTTGCACGTCTCCGGGCGAGGCTGGTCATCACGGACGAAGGACCACTGGAGAATGGTCACGGGACCCGTGAGCATCCCCTTAATAGGTCGGTTCGTCAGGGAGGCGGCAAAGCGGGACCAATTCACCGTCAGGGGCCTGGCCCTGCGAACATCACCGTAAATGATGGGCGGCTTGACGTAGCGCGACCCGTAGCTCTGAACCCAGGCGTGACGGGTAAAAGCGAACCCGTCCAGCTGCTCGCCGAAATACTCGACCATATCGTTGCGCTCGAACTCGCCGTGGACAAGCACATCCAGACCGATGTTTTCCTGCAGCTCGATGACCTGCCGAATCTTCTCCTTCACAAATGACTCGTACTCGTCCTGGTTGACTTCACCTTTTCTCCAGCGTTGACGCATGCTGCGCACCTCGCGGGTCTGAGGAAAGGAGCCAATCGTAGTCGTAGGCAGTTTCGGAAGCCCCAGCTTCTCGGCCTGGAGCTGCTTGCGTTCCTTGAAAGGTGTGCCCCGCCGACTCATCTCGGGTCGAATCTGCCCAACGCGTGTCTTGACCGCGGGGTTATGAATCCGGGCAGAGCTTCTGCGGGATCCCAGAGCAGCCGTGTTCGCTTCCAACTCCCCCAGGATCGCATCGTGCCCTTCATTTAGGGCCCGTGTGAGCACACAAATCTCATGTAACTTCTGCCTGGCGAAGGCTAGCCAGTTTTTAAACTCGTCGTCGAGACCCTCTTCCAGCTCGAGGTCAATGGGAGTGTGAATCAATGAGCAGGAGGCAGACACCATTACTCGCTGTGAGCCCAAAGCTGATTTTGCTCGCTCTAATATGGCAAGCGACTGCTCGAAGTCGTTCTTCCAGACATTCCGTCCGTCGACCACACCAAGCGAGAGGATTTTATCTTCAGGCAGACCGAGGCTGAGGATGGCTTCAAGCTGCTCCGGAACGCGAACCAGGTCGACGTGTAGGGCGTCAACGGAGAGTTCCAGCGCCGTGTTGAGGTTGTCTCGAAGGCCCTCGAAATATGTAGCCAGGAAAAGCTTCAAGTTGGCAACAGCCTGCTTCAGCCTGTCGTAAGTCTTTCGATACAGGCGGAGCACCTCGGGAGTCTGGTCCAAAACCAAGCAGGGCTCGTCCAACTGCACCCACTCCGCTCCAGCCTCAGAAAGGCCGCGCAGCAGCTGTTCATAAACCGGCAGCAGACTGTCGATCAGATCCAGCTGATCGAAAGAGTCCTCCTTCAGCTTGGACAACAGGAGAAAACTGACGGGTCCTATCAGGACGGGCTTTGTTCGAATGCCCAACTGCAGAGCTTCCCCGAACTCCTGAAGCGGCTTGAGGGAAGCCAGGTTGAAGCTCATGTCTTTGGTCAGCTCTGGGACAATGTAATGGTAGTTAGTATCAAACCACTTTGTCATCTCCATAGGGGTGACGGCACCTGTGCCCGACTTTCCTCGTGCCATTGCGAAGTAGGTATCCAGACCGATCTTGTCTCCATTCCAGTCGTAGCGAGGCGGAACAGCCCCCACAATGGCACACATATCCAGCACCTGGTCATAGAAAGAGAAATCATTCGAAGGAATGAGATCGATATTCGCCTCTTGCTGCAGGCGCCAATTCTCACCCCGCAGCTTGGCTCCAGTCTCAACCAACTCCTTCTCCGAGATCTCACCCTTCCAGTAGGATTCCGTGGCTTTTTTCAGTTCACGCTGACGTCCGATACGTGGAAACCCGAGAGTCGTGGAAAGTACCATTGCTAATTTCTCCCTGCCGACTGATGGCTACTCATATTGTATAGAAATTCACAT
>JALLOL010000153.1 GCA_027717875.1 Acidobacteria bacterium AH-259-L09
AAAATCGTCCTCCGAAAGCATATTAACACATCCCGCAGATCACGCTGTTTGACGCGGATAGGCGCGGATTTATGAGGCTGGCGATTGTGGTGCAGAGGTATGATTAATTTGTGGTGAAGTCCTGGCAGAGAGTCAGGATGAACTTGGTCTCGCTCAGCGCTTCAAGGAACCGCGGGCCATCTCTTCGTTCGTCACAGCTCGAAGACTTCCCCAGGGATCAGGTCCGGTTTCAGGTCCCAGTATGGAACCTTTCCAAGGCGGAGACGACGGGCCCCCAGCCGTTCCAGCGAGTGCTGAGCTGCCAAAGCGTGTGTCCTCGGCATCAAACCACACCTGAGTTCAGAACTCCTGATCTCGAGGATTTTAGGATGACCCCAATTCATAGATGAGCTTCAACTCCGTGCCTGGAAAAATCGTTTCGGTCTCATTGAGTTGCCGGCACAGGTGGCGGATGGCTTCATCGTGGGCGGCTTGAGTTAAATGATGCAGCCGCACGGTGAGGGTGTTCTCCTGCAGGTTGGGTTTCAGATCCACCTCAGTACCATAGACCTGACGCAGTAGGGCGCGGGCATCATGGCGACGAGACAGTTTTTCGCGAACGATCTGCACCATGTTTGTCTCGGCCCGGTAGGCAATGAGTTTGAGCGTATCGACGAACTGTTTTCTTTCCGTGCGCAGGCGCGAGAAACGATCCGGGGCCGGCAACTGCTTGACGGTGATGTGATGGGAGGTTTGCTTGCGCTCGCCTTTGAGTTGATCCATTTGCCGATCCAGGTGAGCAATATTCTCCTGCAGCTGACCTTTGTGCTGCTGGTAACGTTCCACCTCCCCCTCCTGCAATTCTCCTTCTAATTGCAGTTCCCCAAACCGGGCCAGCTGGCGTTGTCGCTGGCCGTTGAGGCTGCGGATTTGACTGTCCAACTCGCGCCAGCGCGGATTGACCACGCGGGTGGTCTCAGGAATGGACTCGGTACCATACTCCACCAAGCGGTCTAAATGGAAGTGTTCACGCATGTATTTGTAAAAATTTTCCTGACACCAGCGGGCGAACATCGAAGCCGCCAGCTGGGTCAAACGGGTCTGATAATCGGTGCTAAGAATGGAGGTCTGGTGGCCGCTGTCGGTGAGCTTGCGGATCTCCCGCAGCCACAGCCCATTGGAGAGCCTGGTCCCCCGTTCGGTCAAGCTCATCTTGACCCGCTCGCCCCGAATCAGCTCCACCTTGTGCCGGCCAAACTCCTCCTTCGCCCAGGGGTCCCCCGGATACTTGTGGTAGGTCAAAATGGCAATCTGCTTCGCTTTCATCTCCCGGAAAAAATCCGGGCTGTAGGCCTCCCGGTCGAAGACCAGGGTAAAGCGGGGCCGGAACGGTTCGCTCTTCTCGGGGGCCGGTTGCGGAAGCATCTTCTCCAAACGCGGGACCAGTTCCTGGCGCAGCATGGCGATTAGGCCCGGATCCACCTCGCGGCTCACCAGAAAAAAAGGCCGCCCATCCAGAGCGTTGATCCAGTAGTCCGTCGTGCCCCGCAGACAGAGCCGCTCCCGCGCCACATAATGGCGGGGCAATTTGGTGAGCCGGCCATGATAAACCCGCACATGGCCATCGGCATAAAAGATCCCCGCGCTTTGGGGATCGGCCTCTATCCATTCCCTCGCCAGTTGGTTTCCCCAGCGGGCCGCCCGACCCGGCTCCCCACATAGGGCCTGGAGTTTTTGGCGAAGCGTACGCACTTCAGGGATGCGGTCCAATCCCAACAACTTGCCCCACTCGCCCGGGGCGGCATAGCGGATCTGCTCGATCGATTTGACCCGGGCCAGGGCCATGAGGGCCAGCAGCAGAAACACCGTCTCGATTCCGTAAAACCCCTTAGGCAGCGCATACAGATCGCGGCTGTGGCGTAAAAGACCATTGGCCAAAAGCGCCGGTAAGGCCCACAGCACCCCTCCCTGGGACAGGTCGTCGACTGCCTCAAACTGAGCCGGGGCTCCGTCGAGTTCGCCTATGGCCGCGGCGACCCGATCCAAGGTGCGCGTGGCTCCATAGCCCATGGCCGCCACACTGTCGCTCTCGCTGCGCTGACTCTTGGTGCTGGCTATCGCTTCTTTGGCAATAGAGTTTTTTTTACACTCCGGTGTAAGCGCCCCGCGCGAATGGCCTTGTGCAGGGTATTGGGGAGGATGTCTAACTGCCGTCCCACCTCGGGGACGCTCTTCCCCTCATCCAGCAACTCCTGAACTCGTTCTCTCACCTCTCCTTTGAGCACCGAGGCCGAGCGTCGTCGTCGCTGTTTGAAAAAGCCTTTCGGCCCCTCTTGCCGATACACTTTCACATAGCGCTTGACCGTCACCAGCGGCACCCCAAAGGCGCGCACGATCTCCACCTGCCGGACCGTCCCGTTGATAATCAGCTGACTCGTGAACAGACGAAAACTCGTCACGTCCTCTTTGTCGTGGATGAAAACGGGCAAGTGGCCATTCCAGTAGGTCACCTTCTCCCCTTCACAACTGAAGGCGATTTCGCGGGTAATCTCATGCGAGCCTTGCGGAAAAATCGGTAGTTGGATTTGCGGCATGGCCCATAATCTACTCCCCCACACCGACGTGATCCCTTCAAAAGTGGATCATTCCATTTTCCTCGTGAGGTCAAAAAACCCGGTAGAGATCAGGAGTTCTGACGTTACGCCGGGATCGCACCCAGAGGGAAGATTCACCTCGGCCTGAAGGATAGGCACGGAGGGAGGGAGGCGGATTCCAGCTTCCTGCGCCACGTCATTGGAGACACCTTCGGCTCCGATGATGGGGTCGGTTGCAAGAGCCATTTTCTCCCCTCGGGAGCTTGAGTAAACTGAGAATCCTCCCTTCCCCCCCCAGTCATGGATTAAGTGAATCTCCGCTGCTGAACTGTTCGATAGACGAACAGAGGTTTCGGTGATTGTGAATGTCAAGGGAAATCCCGCAGATCACGCGGATTTGGGGCGGATCAGCGCGGAACTTTGGGGGCCACGGGAGAAATGCCAAGCCGCGGCGAGATCAGAAGATCTGGGCAAAGAAGTGCTATCCGAAACTCTGCAAGGCGATAGCGAAGCTGGGTGGTAAGCGGCGAATGGTCCTGGGGCAGGTGTTAAGCATCTGTTCAGACGAGGAAATTACTATCCTAGGCTCCTCAAGGCCACGAGAAAGTTCACAAAAAGGTCAAAAGGTATCATGCTGCCATGAGCTGTGTCTCGATGAACTCATCCAGAGTTCGCTCGAAGCGGCGCCAAGCCATCGCCAGAGGGCGGCGCTGAGCCAGTTCATCGGAGAGTTCGAGATCCAGCGCGGTTAGTCCGGGAGCCGTAGGTTTTCACAAACAAACACGGCTACTCTCCGCCCCAAGGGAGTTAGGAAATAACGTCGCCAGCGGGAAGCTCTCTGAATGAGTCCTTTGCACCGGAGACGTCGCAGGTCATAGGTCGCCTGTCGGGGCGTGTAAAAAGCCTCCAGCAAAGCACCGACCTGGCGCACCAGGTCAGCGTTGGTGAATCCTCGAACCAGGTGGCAAAAATCCGCCAGACTAGCCAGAACAGCCATGACCCTCGGGTCGCCGAAGCGAAGTCCTGGGGCCGATAGACCCTTGTCTGTTTTGGTGGGTCGGCTCACCTGCTCAAAGGTGAGCACATCGGGAGCAGGGTGTGCGTCTGCTGCTTCGGCCTCACACAATCGCCGGTTGGCGGTTTCGCCAACTGCCCGAAGGACATTCCAGTTTTTCAGGCAAACGCGGCGCCCAATCCCAAAATCGTGGCTGTCACAGATCACCGTCTCGGTTCGCAGCGCCCGTCCCTCCTCGAAGTACTGCTTCAGGCGCGAGGATTTGTAGTAACAACTCAGGATGGGATCTGCGTCTCGAGTCAAGACGCGGGTGCGAAATCTCCCGGGTGTGCGGCGGGTGATTCGCCGATCAAACAGGATGGCCACTTGATGAGGCCGACCCACATCCAGGTGGTCCCGGATTACCCCCACATCCGCCCGGCTTGCGGTCGATCAAAGACCTGAGTTTCCGAGACCTCCAGCTGGCGGAAAGCCACCTCATAGACGTAACCGGCCTGCAGATCCGATTGCTCGAAAGGAGAGGGAAGTCGGTGAAAGCAACGCCAGAACAAGTTTCTTACCGCCCCCGGACCCAGCCCATCGCAGATCTTCTGCAAGGCCTGCTCATCCTCACAACTCCGAAAGGCGTTTCCAGTGCCTCAAAGCCGATCCCCGCCTTCTCCAGCTGCCTTCTTGCCCAGTAGTGCGCGGTATGAGGTCGCTCGCTACATCTGGCTAGAAAAGTTAAATCATGACCAAGAGCCGTTCCAAGATCCAGCTAATTCCCTATCAGGAAGCCTACGAAGAAGGTTTCGAAGACATGCCGCGGCGTGTTCCCGATCTCTCCAAGATCAGCCGTCTGGTCGGCTTTCGGCCCAATAAAACCTTGATGGAAATGATTCAAAGCGTGATCGATCAGGAGGGAACCACGATGGAACTGGCTAAGCAATCACGCTAATAAACGAGAATCTCTCTCAAGGGAACTTTCGAAGTAACCAAATCCTGCGGGATTCCGGGCCCTTGCCGCTCCACGGCCGACATGATCCGCGAGAAGCAGAGAGTATGCAGCAACCCCGTCTTGTAGGCTCTTCCGTAACCTCGAACCCTCTCCTGAATCACTCGGGCACCCATTTGTTCTGCGATTTTTGGTGTTTCATCGGTCGAGTCATTATCGACGACGATCACCTCATCGACGAACTCCGGCATCCGGGCCAGTACGTGTTGGATCCCCTCTTGTTCGTTCAGACAGGGAATCACCACCGTTATCTTCCGATCTCTGTACATCATTCCGCCTCATCCGTGAAGATCCGCTCAAATCCCCGTGATCCGTGTCAACTGACATCCGCGAAGATCCGTTTAAATCCACGTGATCCGCGGGCTTATTTTATATAATCAATTTGGGATCAGACAAACCCGTTATATTAAAGTGTGCTCCGGAGACTCTCATGGCCGAAAGGCAAATTACTAAACTATTGAACGAGTTACGCACGGGCCTGAAAAAGATCTATGCTGAACGGCTAAGCGGCATATATCTTTTCGGATCTTATGTTCGTGGAGAACCAGATGACGAATCGGATCTTGACGTCGCGATCGTTCTTGAGGACTTTTATGATTATTGGGAGGAAATTCAACGAACAAGCCGGTTGATCTCCCAGTTAAGCCTGCATTACGGCATTAGCATATCCCCCGTACGAGTTCGCAAAGCGCAATGGTTTGAGGACGATCCTTTTTTGAACAATGTTAGAAAAGAGGCTCTTCCGATTTGAAAGAGAAAACGCGAGAGCTGTTCGACAAAGCCAAGCGATCGATCGAAGCAGCACAACTTCTACTCAGAAATGAGCAGATCGATTTTGCCGCATCGCGCGCCTATTATGCGCTTTTCTATGCCGCTGAAGCCTTGCTTTTCGAAAAAGATCTCGAATTTCGTAAACACAGCGGTGTGCATGCCGCTTTTGGCGAGCACTTCGCCAAAAGCGGAGTGATGGATTCCAAGTTTCACGGCTATCTTTTAGACGCGTTTGAGGCCCGATTAGAAGGAGATTATGGGATCGGCATTGAAATTCGCTCTGAAAAGGTTGCGATTATAATCCAGCGCGCTCAGGAATTTCTTCAAGTGAGCCAAGAACATGTCAGTTTGATTGACTGACTAAATTAGTAGGAAGTTTCCCAGGGATAGGAACAAGTCCTTGAAGTCCTTTAGCGCAGTGCGCTTGCAGCAAGGCTATCGATGAGTTTCTGGCCCTAGCCTACTGGCGCGAAAAGAAGCTTCCAGTGGTTGTAACGCGCCTGTTCAACACGGTAGGACCTCGTCAGACGGGCCGCTACGGCATGGTCTTACCGACGTTTGTCAAACAGGCTCTGGTGGGAGATCCCATCACGGTTTTTGGGGATGGAAGCCAGTCCCGCTGTTTTGCCCACGTTCTCGATGTCGTCGGAGCTATCTTCGAACTTTCCCAAAAGGAGGAAGCAATGGGGCAGGTGTTCAACATCGGTTCGAATGAGGAGATCACCATCCTGGAATTGGCTAGAAAAGTAAAGGCCATGACCCTCAGCCGATCCGAAATCCAGCTTGTTCCGTACGAGGAAGCCTACGAGGAAGGATTCGAAGACATGCCCCGGCGAGTGCCGGATATTTCTCGTATTCAACGGGTGATCGGCTATCAACCGACTTACAGCCTTAA
>JALLOL010000154.1 GCA_027717875.1 Acidobacteria bacterium AH-259-L09
AGCAGGCCCAGGCTTCCTGTCGGGAAAAAGAATGAAGATCCCTCCTATCACCATAATCCCAATTCCGATCCAAATCGCTTGAACCAGAGGATTTACAAAAACCCGAAATGTCACCTGTCCCTGTTCGTCCCACCCCGACAAGACCAGGTAGAGATCTTCCTTGAGTGTGCGACGAATTTTAACCTCTGTCATGGGCTGCTCGCCCTTGTAGTGAAAGTGCTTTTGCGGATAGAGTCCCGCGATCTTTTTCCCGCCTTGCAAGACATCTATGCGAGCCGTTACCACCTCTTTTTCCGGATCCCTTCTCTGGGTCAGTTCCTGAAATACCAGAGTGTAATCAGCCACAGCGAACCTTTCGCCTTTCTTCACCGTGAAGACCTGTTCCACATTAAAAAACGAGCTGGCAATAATACCGACGAAGACAAAAACAACTCCAACGTGGATGATGAATCCGCCATAGCGGCGTTTGTTCATCAGAGTAAGATCTCTTAAAGCGATTAAGAATCCTGTGGGCCGAATGGATTTTCGAGCCCGCGCCCCTTTGTAAAACTCGTAGACCATGGTCATGGCCACAAACCCACATGCTGAGAAAAAGATCAGCGGAATCAGATCACGAACACCGATCAGCAGCACCACTCCGCCACTGAGTACCCCGACCAGCAGAGGTATTGGAAAGTTTCTCAGGAAATTCTTCCCCGAGGCCTTGCGCCAGGCGATCAACGGACAGATTCCGGTGAGAATCAGGAGGGCCAAACCCAAAGGCAGATTGACCTGATTAAAGAAAGGGGTGGAGACGGTTATCTTCTCCCCGGTGACCCATTCAGAGAGAATTGGAAAGACCGTGCCCCAGAAAATGGCAAAACAGATCGAGACAAACAGCAAATTGTTCAGCAAAAAAAGAAGCTTCGCGCGAGAGAAAAGACCTCATGCGCTGCTCACTGCGCAGTTCACTCGATCGGTAAAAAATCCAAAAAACCCCGAAGAACGTGCTAATGGCCAGAAAGATAACGAAAAGTGGCCCTATGCCGGACAGAGCAAAAGAATGAACCGAGGAGATGACCCCGCTGCGGGTGATAAAGGTGCCGAAGATGGAAAGCTCGAAAGCCGCCAAAATCAGAATAAAGTTCCACATCTTGAGCATTCCTTTCTTTTCAGTAATCATCACCGAGTGAAGGAAAGCCGTCGCAATCAGCCAGGGCATGAATGAAGCATTTTCAACTGGATCCCATGCCCAATATCCTCCCCAGCCCAGTTCTTCGTAGGCCCACGCCCCTCCGAGTGTGATCCCAAAGGTGAGAAATATCCAGGCCACCAAGGTCCATCGGCGGGTGGTGCGAATCCAGGAGGTATCCAGCCGCCCACTCATCAAAGCTCCCATGGCAAAGGCGAAAGGTACGGTCAAACCAACGTAGCCCAAAAAGAGGCAAGGAGGGTGGATGATCATGTAAAAGTTCTGAAGCAAAGGATTTAATCCCTGCCCATCAGCCGGCCTGAAGTCCAGTGTGTCAAAGGGGTTGGTGGCAAAGTTCAACAGGACCATGAAAAAAACGAGAGTCCCCAGCAAAACGACCGTGGTGTAGGGCATCAAATCACGGTTTCGGCTGCGGTTTTGAATCACCACAATAAAGGAAAACAGGGAAAGGACAAGCGCCCACAGCAAAAGACTTCCCTTTTGCCCGCCCCAAAAGGCCGTAAACTTGTAGGCCGTTGGAATATCGGCTGCGCTGTAGCCCGCTACATATTCGACCAAAAACTCATCGGTCAGCAGCAGATACCAAAGGCAGAGGGAGGCCACCATGAGGATGACAAAATGGGCGATGACACTGTTTTCCGCACTTCGCACCAGGGGCAGATGATTTCGAACTCCTCCCACCAGCGCAGCCACTATTCCGTAGGTACAAAACAAGAGCGAAGCGATGAGGCAATAGCGGCCAAGCTCAATCATCGCCGCCTATTGGAACTCCTTCTTAATCGGAATATCCTGGGGATGCTCTGTGGCGAGTGTTTCGTATTTGGAGGGGCATTTGGCCAGAAGAACGGTGGCTTCAAAGACTTCCTCTTCTGGGCGGTATGTCCCCTCCACCACGACCTCAGCGTTATCTTTGAACGTGTCAGGGATAATTCCCTGATACGCTACTGGTAGGGTCCGGTCGCTTTCCTTCTCGAACATCACAAACTCCACCTTCGACTGAGTGCTCTCTCCGCGAATAGTTCCAGGCGAGACGTAGCCGCTAACGCGGACCCCTTTGCCGGGGATCTCCTCGGCTTTGTTCATGAGCTCAGAAACAGTGTAGTAATAGACCATGGAATCATTAATTCCACTGAACATCAGGTAACAAATGGCTCCAAGGATCAGTGTTCCGGCAACGATAAATTTTAGATGAGGCATTAATAAATCTCCTTCAGACAGTTGTGTCAGAAGCAGCCAATTAGACGCTGGGCATCTGAACAATCTTTATTGTAACAGTTATAAAGGTGTTGGAGAAGGGAAGAAAGGTGAGGCCCCCTAGTCGGATTCGATCTGCTTGAGAGACTCTTCAATCAAGGCCCGGTTGCTCTCTGGCGTGATATTCTTCCTGATCAATTTAGAGGCCATCATCAGGGAAAGATCTATGACCTCGTTTCTGAGGTCAGTGATGGCTTTTTCCTTTTCCGCTTGGATCTGTTTTTCGGCAGCTTGAAGGATGGAATCCGTCCTAGCTTTGGCGTCTTGCAGGATTTCTGCCTTCACCTTCTCTGCTTGGGTGCGGCTTGCCGCAATAATGGACTGTGCTTCTAGCCTGGCTTTGGCAATGATCTGTTTGGACTCCTGTTGAAGCCGTTCCATTTCCTGCTTAGCTTTGGCAGCGTCATCCAGGGACTTCCGGATCGTTTCCTCACGGTCCTCCAGCATTTTCAAAAGGGGTTTCCAGGCGTACTTGCGCAGCAATACAAAAAGGACCAAAAAGGTGAGAATGGTCCAAAGAAACAATCCCGGATCGGGCTGGACCAGAGGATTATCCATAACCAACTCCTTCGCAAGGGGGGACCGGGTCTTTAAAATTTAAATTTTGGCTCAAAATTTAAATTTTAAAGACCCGGCCCCCACCAATCCTCATTTCATCAACACTATCAGGAGCACAAACACTTCCGCCAAGATGGCCACTCCTTCGAGGAGAAACAGAGGCAGATTTACGGCACCGGTAATCTTGTCGGCCGCTGCCGGTTGACGGGCAATGCTTTCCGCCGCAGCGGCAGTGAATTTACCAATGCCTATTCCAGCGCCGATAACAATCAAACCCAGACCAAGAGCAGCGCCAAAGTAATGCAGAACTTCCATACAGGTTACCTCCGTCTAATTCGTTTAGTGATGAACGTTGATCGCCATACCAATAAACACGGCCGTCAGAAGGGTAAAAACATACGCCTGTACCAACACAATAATGATTTCCAGTGCGGATATACCCACTGCTAGCGGGATGGACACTAGCACTCCAACTCCGAACCCGGCCCAAAAACTTTGAAACAGTCCACTGAAAATGAACACAAAAGACAAAATTGCCAGGATGGCGATATGTCCACCGGTCATGTTCGCCGCCAATCGCATGGTCAGGGCGAAGGGTTTCACAAACATAGCCATGAGTTCGATTGGTATAAGAATGAAATAAACCGGCCACGCCATTCCTTGGGGAGCCATATTCTTCCAATGCTTTATAAAACCGTGGGCTTTGCTTCCAGCAATAATGATGGCAAAAAAGGTTATGGTAGCTAAAGCGGCGGTGACATTGTAATTGCCTGTTGCCGTGGTCCCTCCATGAAGCATTCGATTGATGATGGAGTGCTGGTCGGTCTGGAGAATAAAGCGATCAATGACCCCCAAGATGTCAAACAAGGGAACTAAGCCGATGCCATTCGCGGTGAGGATGAAAAAGAAAAAGGTTAAAACGAGGGGCGTCCAGGTATTCAAAAATTTGGCTCCCACATTGGGGAGAACAACCGAATCGCGAATAAACTGGACCACTGCTTCCAAGGCGTTCATGGATCCGGTGGGAAGCGGACGATCTTGCTTTAAGTATTTGCGGGTGACCCACGTAATGATGACAAACAAAAAGGCAGCCACGATCCACAGCATTAATACATGCTTGGTTACAGACAAGTTGATGCCCAACACGGTTGGCAACTCAATAATGGGATGGTCGATTGAGCTGTTTGAAACGTGCTCTATAATCACTTTCCCAGCATTGAACTCGCCAGGTCCGCCCGTTTCACCTGTAGTCATCATCTCGTGCTGAACATGGTACGAAAATACAACGCTTCCGCCATGTGAAGTCCCGTGAAATAGACTGTGAAACTAATAACAAACGGTATTGGTTGAAAAGAATACAAACCAACAATTAAGGTCATATAGACGGCGTACAGCACCATCTTAGCCAAGAAGGCCTTGGCCATGAAAGAAGTGAGCTTTTGCGACTCTTTCCGATAGATTCTTTCCACCATCAAGATAGTGGCGATTCCCACCAGTAACGGAACCAGCATCCCCAGGAAAATTTCCATCGCTGCACCAGGAGCGAAGGTAATGGAGACCAATGCCCAGGAGACCACACAAAACAAAGTGATGCACCCAATCATCGTCATTGTTTCCAGACCGTTTTGGCCAGTTCATAAAAGCCGACAATCATACCCAAAATTAAGCCCACTAGCAAAAACCAGGGAGAGGTCTCACGCCACTGGTCAATGAGATACCCCATCGCACCGAAGAACAGAATAGCCCCCACTAAGGTATAGCTGGCCGTTGCGGCCGGTCCCGATTTGCGAACCACTTGTTGAAAGTACTGGAAGGACTTTGACAGAAAATCATCGGGCCTATCGGGCATAATGGAGAAAACTCACAACTCGCCAGCTTGAAGAGTGCTGGATCATACCAGAATCAGAAGCCAGAATCCAGAATTCAGAATCCAGAATTCAGAATCCAGAATGGTTGAAGGTTGAAGGTCCAGGTTTCAAGCTATTGAGTTTTTGAGGTGTGAGTTTTGAATTTTGGAGTTCTGAGTTGGGAGCTTCTCGATTCTGAATTCTGGATTCTGGCTCCTGACTCCTTAAGTCAGCGACAGGCTGGCGGCACGGGCGAGGCTGATGAACGGTTCTGGATAGATCCCAATCAGGACGGTGAACAATCCAGTGATGACCAAAACCACTACCAGGCCCGCCGAAAAGCTCAAGGGGGCCGGTAAATAATCCTTTCTGATGAACATGGATACCACGATGCGGAAGTAGTAATACACAGAGACAACCACGTTTAACGCTCCCACTACTGCCACCCAAACCATCAGGGATGAATGTGCTTCACCTGAACTCAGTGCGACTTCCAGCACCGCGGCAAAGACAAAATACTTAGCGATAAAGCCTGCCAAGGGGGGGATACCTGCCAAGGACAGGAAGAAAATCAGCATCAGGACCGCAATGGCCGGATGCTTGAAATAAAGACCGTTGAAGTCTTCGAGAGTCTCACCAGGAATATCCTGGCGGCGAAGCAATATCACCACCGACCACGCCCCCAGATTCATAAAAGTATAGGCCAGAAGATAGATGGCCGAGGCAGTCACTCCGAAGTCAGTACCGGCCACCAACCCCATCAGCACAAACCCTGCGTGAGAAATACTGGAATAGGCCAATAATCTCTTGACGTTGTCTTGGGTCAAGGCGGCCACGTTTCCCCAGGTCATGGTGACTATGGCAATGACGGCTAGCGCGAAAATGTAGATTTCCCGCACGTCGCCAAACGCTAGGTAGAAGATTCGGAAGAAGATGGCAAAAGCCGCCGCTTTCACGGCCACCGACATAAAAGCGGTGATGGAAGTCGGCGCTCCCTCATACGCATCAGGAACCCACATGTGAAATGGCACGGCCGCAATCTTAAAGCACAAACCGGCCATCATCATAAAGAGAGAAAGAACGAGAAGGGTGTTGTTTTCCAGCCCGACGATTTGCCGGCCTATCTCGTTCAGGTTTGTACTGCCACTGAGGCCGTAAAGCAGGGACATTCCGTATAAAATGATTCCCGTGGAAAAAGCCCCCAACAGGAAGTACTTCATTGCAGCCTCATTGGATCGTTTTTGGCTTCTGAGAAAACCCACCAGGACGTAAGTGGAAATGGACATCAGCTCCAGGCCCACAAAAAGACTCACCAAATCGATGGCTCCGGCCATGAACATCATCCCAGCCGTGGCAAAAAGAATGAGCGCGTAATACTCCGTATGCTGTTC
>JALLOL010000155.1 GCA_027717875.1 Acidobacteria bacterium AH-259-L09
CGCCGATGCTTCCAGCACCACAGCACCACGGCACCACAGGCGAGTAGTACCAGGACTCTCCAAATCTATAGCGAGGCGGGCACAACGCTTGCTATACTTTTGAAGGGGCCCAAAACGGGAACCGGGACATGCCAAAGACGAAAGAAACTGTAAGGGCGCTACTCGACCGCTTACCAGACGAGTGCAGCCTCGATGATGTTCTGTATCATCTCTACGTTATTCAGGCGGTCGAGAGAGGTCTGGACGATGTTGCTGAGGGTCGAGTTATCCCCCACGACGCGGTCGCCGACCAGCTGCGGAGGAAATGGCAGATCGGACGCGCCGAGTAGTCTGGATCAACGGTGCACGCGATGGCCTCGACGACGTACTGGAGTACATTGCTGAGGACTCACCAATCGCGGCAGGGCGATTTCTTGACGTTGTTCTTGATGCCGCTCAATCCTTGAGCTTGCTATCTTCAGCTTGACGGAAAGCTGAAGCGAACATCTGGGTTTTGGAAGTATTGAGGGTTTACCATGAGCTGCGATGCAATCATTGTCGGAGGTGGTCTTGGGGGCTCAGCCTTAGCGAAGAACCTTGCAGAATCAGGACATCGAGTCCTTGTGTTGGAGCGTGAAACACGCTTCAAGGACAGGGTTCGAGGAGAGCAGATGCATCCCTGGGGAGTGGCCGCCGCACGGTCCCTTGGAGTGTACGACCACATCATCGGTAACCAAACTCGCTGGTGGATTACATACCTGGGCGGGTCCCCAATGGCCAAAAGAGATCTCGCAAAAACCACACATCACGGGGTAGGGTCCTTCAATTTCTATCATCCAGATATGCAAGAAAGTCTTCTCGGGCTGGCCGAACAAACCGGGGCAGAAGTTCGTCGCGGTATCACCGTCGATTCGGTCGTTCCGGGTAGTCCGCCGAGCGTCAAGTTTCAGAAGAATGGTAAGCGTGAGGTGATTTCTGCACAAGTGGTGGTAGGTGCGGATGGACGAAATTCAATGGTGCGGTCTTGGGCGGGTTTTCAAGTGCAACAGGACCCTGATCGTTTGCTCATTGCGGGCACACTTCTTGAGGTGACCCCAGTTCCGGACGACTCTACTCACCTCGTCGCCGGACCCGAAGGTGCCGTCTTAATGGCGCCACTCGGTGAGAAGCGAGCCCGTGTCTACTACCTGTACCGCAAGGCCGACGGCGACCAGCATCTCAGCGGGAATCAAAAGGTTTCTGAATTCCTCTCGAATTGCCGTGCGGCTGGTGCGCCAGGCGAATGGTTCGACGGCGCTCACATCGCAGGTCCTTTAGCCCAGTTCAATGGAGCGGATCACTGGGTCGATCATCCCGCACGGGATAATGTCGTCCTCATAGGAGACGCTGCGGCCGCATCGGATCCGGACTGGGGTTGTGGTCTTTCACTGACTCTTCTCGATGTTCTTCATCTGAGAGACTGCCTCTGCTCTACGAGTGACTGGAGCGCCGCACTTGACCACTACGCTCGAAAACACGACCGTTGCTATGGGACCGTCCATCAGATCACAAATTGGATGGCTGAACTGATATGGACTACCGGTCCGGCAGCGGACGAGCGGCGCGCTCGAATCCTCCCGCGCATTTTTTCTGACCCCGCGGGACTACCAGACCTCATAGGTCTTGGCCCCGAATCCCCTACTGACGAACCGGAGGATCTTTCGCATGAAAGTTGATCGCGAGGGCTTGGCAACTCAGATTGGAGCAGAGATCGTATTTCTGACACATAAGAAGGGGGTAAAAAATGGCTAAATATGAAATAACTCTTGAACCACTGTGTGAGGTTGTGGTTTATGCAATAGCGCCAATTCCCGTGGGTCCCAAGTACCTTGGGAATCAGATTAGTTTTCCCGGTGGGACGTGGAAGTGTAGAGCCAGAGGGGGATAGATTCAAAGTTACTTACTCCTGGTATGCATTAGCTGGATAAATCGGCTCTGATGACTAAAAGCCATTGAGGAGCACGAGGCCAGCCAGCACGAGAACGCCTCCTGCTACACGTCCCACAAGATCCCCGCGCGGGACCACCTTCTCAACCAGGACAAAGGCTGCGATGGTCGCCACCCAGAGCAGGTTCATCACCCCCGCCACAAAGAGCAAAGCCATGAGGGACCAACAGCAGCCCGTGCAGTAGCTCCCATGTCGCAGTCCCATGATGAAAGCGCCCCGTGAGCCCTCGCGCCACTTGCCCAAGAGAAACCCCAAGGGAGAGCGGCAGTGCTTCAGGCAGGCATACTTAAGAGGCGTCCACTGGAACAGCCCGGCAGTTAGGAGCAGGAGGCCACCCAGGATGGAACTGGTGCTTACCATCATCGGAGAGAGGAGAGCAGCACGGTGAAGTCCCCACTGGGCGAAAGTAGCGGCAGCACTGAATCCGGTCCAGACCACCAGATACCCCACAAGAAACATACCGGTTGGTACAAGCGGGCGCTGCTGTTCGTGGCGGCGCCTATTGACAGTAGCAAACATTAGGATCATAGGTGCAGCGGAGGGAACCATCATCGCCACCATCATTACTGCCCACATCACAAACAGCAGGATGATATCTAGGGCTCCCCAGGTCCGCATCTGGAGCATGGCCATATCCATACGTTCCATGTCCAAAGCCAGGTAGACCATATATGTCCATGCCAGCGCCGAGATCCCAACAAGGCCGGAGACTACAATTGTGCGGTCTCGCTTGAGCACTGCCTCAAGCGGTGTTACATGGGGCATCATCAGTCCCGCCGGTTTACCCGCTGTGCGAGTCTAGCTCACGCTCCAGTTAAAAGTGGCCACTGCGCCGGATTTCGTCTCGAACTGGAGGGGCATGTCAGGATCGGACCACTGTGAACCGCTGGGAGCCAACTCCATGGTCAAGTTTTCGAACTGCAACGCAGAAGCAAACCCTGCATTCTTCAGCGTCATGGGGCGTCCCGCCTCATCTTTTAGTCGCTGTGATTTCACCTGGCCGAAGCTGCCAACCGTTGCTGTCAGGGTGTCTCCCTCCTCCCGGATCTCGATCTTAGTGGTCTGGGTTGGTAGCCACTTCGTTACCAAGCCGCCGATTATCTCCCAGGGACCCCCCTTCTTGCCCTGGAAGATCGCTTCCAACTCTCGGCGCTGGTCAGCATTGGTCCCTTCGTCAATGTAGACGCGAGCAGTACCGTTGCCTTCATAGAGGGTTGGCCCCGGAAAATGGGTTGCAACAACGAGTGTCCGTCCACCCAAGTTCACGCCATCGGAGCTGCCCTCTTGGACACGAAAGAGCATGGCGCCAGCACACCACCCCTGGTCCATGACCATTAGCTCCTGCACGGCCAACCAGCAAGGGCACAGCATGTTGCAGCTGCAGCTCTCTATCATTTGCGCCGTTACGTTCCAAGCCATGATGCTACCTCCTCCTGAGAATTTGTTGTTTATAGGAAGAACTAGAAAGGAGCTTAGCAGAGTTTTGACGACCGCACAATCATCCCACAAGATTGGCTGGGTCTTCCTCGACGGACCCGATCCAACGGGAATCGTCGCGGTTAGCGTTTGTGGCGACCAACGGAACGACCATGGACTTTGACTGGTGGAAAAAGTGGATCCCTGGCTATCAGACGCCCCCCGGATGATCCCATTCCAGAGGATTCCCGCAGAGCCCGGGGATGGAAAGTCCATCACGTCATGTTCGGAGTCAAGCTCAAGGAAGCAATGCACGCGCTGGGAATCGAAGCAGACCTGAAATACCCGGGGGCACAGTCGACCTATCGCTCAATTCCCCACTTTTTCAAGGCGAAATTCGGAAAAGAGTGAGCACTACCCTTAAAGAGAATAAAGCGCTTGATCCAGTAAAGGTAGGCCTTTTCTGTCCTCCGATTGAAGTATTTTATGCGAAGGGCGTTTCGCAGCTGTTCGAGTAGTTTTGGTTTTCGCACTGAAGAACTCCTTTCAGTCGTGTGCTATATTGCTGTCTGTATTTCATAACGTTCGAGAGTGATAAACTGCGAAATGCGATTAAGCTCGGCGAGAAAGCGCGCTAAACCGCAGGGGAAGGCCCACAGGACATCCACGCTCCCCAGCTAACGTGCCGCTGCAGCTGACGCGCTCCGCGCGCAGCTGAGCGGCAGGCCCTTAGGCGCCTTGCGGAACTGCGTATGTTGAACGGAGATCCGTGATGACCCGGTTTCCTTGCCCCTACCTGAAGGGGGAGGTCGAGCTGACCGAGGAGCGGGAGCGTCACATCGGCGGGCGGCATCCCGATCTGCTGCCGGAGCACAGGGAGCGGATCGCGGAAACTCTGGCCGACCCTGATCAAGTCCGCAGGAGCATTCGGTTCGGTAGCGCCATGTCGTTCTCTCGATGGTACACTGACCTGCGGAGAGGCAAGCACGTGGTGGTCGTGGTCGTCAGCGGGCTCGACCTGAGTGAGCGCCACTGGATCATCACGGCATACATAGCCAGAAAGCTGGCGGAAGGAGAAGTCGAATGGAGGCGAAGTTGAGGTTCAAGTACGACCGCGAGGCTGACATCCTTCACATCGACAAGTGCCCGCCCTACGCGGAGCAGGAGTCGGAGGAACTGGGGGACGAAGTAGTCGCGCGACTCAACCCCGATACGGGTGAAATCGAAAACCTGGAGGTGCTGTTCTTCTCGACGCGGCTCTTGCGGAGCGAGCTGTTCGAGTTGCCCGTCACGGCCGATCTGCGGCTCGCGAGCAAGGACGGCGCCTAACAAGTACGTGCACCGGACCGCTCGCTTCACTCGCAGGTGATGCCCAGGCCCTTAGCCCGAGTTGACCAAGTTACACGGGAGCGGCTTGAGAGGAGTGGGGTCAGGTTTTATAGGGTAAGAACCGGTGTGTGTGGGCAAGTGGGGTGAGGGTGAGTGGGAAAGGCTTGATCAGCCCTCGCAACCCAAGGCAAAAGCGATAGCCAGACCTACTTCACGCATTCGCTGTGAGCTCAATTGGGTGAGGCGCCGCCCCAGGCTCTCCTGGGAGATGGTGGCAATATTATGCAAGTTGACTGCACAGGGATGCTTCATCCCATCGTCCAAGTCGAGGACGATTTCTGAAGGGACTCCGCGGACGGTGGACGTAATCGGCGCCACCGTCACGCGTGAGAGATAGCGAATCGCTGATCCCCGCGTAAGGACCAGGACCGGACGCTGTTTGTTCGGCGACGCGAAACGGTAGAGGCGAATCTCACCTCGTTCTAGTCTTCGGGCCATGCAGCGACCTCCTCCCAAACCGCAAGCTCAGGCTCGGTGTCGGGATGGCGCTCATACCCCTGGCGGTCACGCCGCTCCTGTTCGCGAGAGTGCAGCTGTTTGAGATAATGGCGGAGCGCCTCTCGCACCAGTGCCGAGCGATTCATCTTGGCCTGCTTGGCGGCTCGGTCGGTTGCCTTCAAGAGCTTGTCATCGATCACGATCTGAATGGTTTTCATGGTGTGGATCATATTCCACAATAGATTCCACAGTCAAGCAACATCCGTGTCAGAAATGCCTTTTCAGCACGACAGCACCACGGCAATCTACGGCAAAAGTTTTGCGTAGATGAAGAAGGCCCCTCGGGACTTCCCCTCGTCGTTGGTGAACCAACTCTGCATCCGAGTCTGACCCGCCTTCAAGTTCATCACGAATGGAACACCGGTCGCACCGGTTGGAATTGATTGCTCCTGTTCCTGCTCGCCAATTTTCAACCTTGCTTGGGTGGCTTGAATGCGAAATCTTGTCTCGGTCGGCTGCTGTCGCACAATGAATTCATAGCGACCATCGTGCAGCACATCAATTACCCAAAACCCATTGGCTCCCTCAGGTGCTCGCCTCACTGCCGGCTGATTCCACGGTATTGTCACGTTTCCCTCCGGGTGCCAGTCGTGGCAAGTGATGCGCACCGGGTTCTCTGTCACTGAACCAACTGCAATGCCGACGTATTCATCGAAGCGGCTTGAGATGCTGTCCCACCAGCGTTCGTAGGCAGCTCGCATCATCATCACGACATCTGAATTGGATTGTGCGGTATCCCTGGACTGCCCAGGATCCAATTGGATGTCATAAAGTTCCTTGCCGTTGATCAGCCGCCAACGCTGAGTCATCACCGCACTTTTTCGCCATTTTTCTGGATGCTCAATGCGTTGAGAGTGAACGAACAAAGTCCTATCCGGCCATGCCTCCTGGCCCTTCAGCAAGGGTGAGAGACTCACGCCGTCGAGCTTCGCTCCTTTCGGTCGCTGGAGTC
>JALLOL010000156.1 GCA_027717875.1 Acidobacteria bacterium AH-259-L09
CCGCTTTGGGCACAATTCTGAAGACTAAAGCAAATCCGCGGAGCCTGTCCACACCAGCAAGCAGCTAACACTTTTGTTAGATTAAACGGAGGTGTGTGACAAAATTGTCATAACTAGACCGTGCGCCCTTCTGTTACGGCCATTCTGGGACATACCACCGAGGCTGGGTGTCCCGAATCAGGGCGCTAAAAGAGCCTGCCTACACTTCACTCAAAAGCATCTGTACGGGCAACTAACTGCAAAGCCGAGGCTTATGGTAAAAGTAACAATATTGTATTAAATAAAAGTAAAAGCAACTCTTTTGTCACCACAATGGGCCGCCCTGTGCCGGGCGGCCGTGCTGAAAGCCTTGAGTTTTCGCGATCTTACAGTCGAGCGTGCCAGGTTGGGCGCAATTGGCACAAGGTTTGCAAAGGGTAGCAGGTGTACGCGCCGCTCCTGAACAAGAGGCAGTGGGATTGGATACCGGCGAAGACGGCGGCATGGAAGCTTACGCACTGGAGGCCTCCCCAGCGTGGGCGACAACCGTTGGTCGTCCTTAACAACAAAGTGAAAGTTTATCCATATGGGGGATCTCATGAGCAAAAAGATTTTCGATAAAGCTTTACATCTTTTAGTACTGGTCTTATTACTAGGCTACTGTCTACCGACAGCGCTGGCTCAAGATACCAACGACGAATCGATTTATTCCTTTTCCGGTGATGCGGCTCTGGTGAGCAAATACATGTGGCGCGGGCAGAGGCTCACCAATGATTGGAGCCTTCAGCCGGCCGTGACGGTTGGCCTTGGTGCTTTCTCCTTCAATGTGTGGGGAACGATTGACCTGACGGCTGTGAACGAGGGTGATGCTCTATTTCTGCCCCAAAATCCGCTGGCACCGCCCGGCGATCACAGTGGTTTGCAGGGCAAGTTCTCAGAGGTCGATTACACCTTTTCTTTTGCGCACTCCTTCGAGACGGTCTCGATCGATGTCGGCACGATTTTTTACACCTTTCCAGATCGCTCGGCTTCACTGGCGACAACGACGGAGCTTTACGGAGGTATTACCTTTGAGACGGTGCCGCTGGCTCCTTCGGCGACCCTGTACGTGGATGTGGAAGAAACTGGGGAAGCTGGAGACACAGGCATTTACTTCTTGCTAGGCGCCGGACATTCTTTTACCTTACCGCACAACGTTTTTTCCGGGGTTGACCTCTCCGGCTCGCTTGCCTTTGTCAACGGGGGTTTCGGCGAATTCTACTATGGGGCTTCCGAAGCCGGTGCGCACGATTTCAACTTCACGATCAGTGCACCTATCAGCTTGGGCGAGAACTGGTCGGCCAGTGCCTTTGTCTCCTACAGCGCCTTGCTAGGGGACTTTCGTAATTTTCAATTCCAAGATCCGCGAGAGGTATTCCGCGGCACCGCGCGCAGTCCGGCGACTTTCGCCGATACCATTTGGGGAGGATTCACGTTGAGCCTGGCTTTCTAGAGCCTCCTCAGGCCCGAGAAGGTTCTGGTTCTTCAGTCAGCACAAAACTGAGGTGAGGGGGGGGAGTCCCGAAACAAGGAAAATCTGTCATATGTCTCACCAAGTCGACGAGATTGAGGGCTCTTAAAACGGAGGAGAAGATGTTGAGAAGAAGAAGTTCAACCGGAAGATGGCGAGCGAGGATGTTGGTACTGATGGGGATGATTTGCTTTGGTTTTTTCACCCCTGTGGAGGGGGCCACGGGTGATGAGGCCCTGTTTGTTGCCAATAACCTCTGGATGATGGTGGCGACTTTTTTGGTATTCGTCATGCATCTGGGATTTGCCACCTTGGAAAGCGGTCTGATCAGAGCCAAAAACACGGTCAATATTCTCTTTAAAAACACCATGATTGTTTCCATCGGACTGTTAACCTACGCCTTCTGTGGGTTTAATTTAATGTATCCGGGAGACGCGTGGATCTATGGAAGCTGGCTCGGTTTTGCAGGCTTTGGATTATCTTCACCGGAGGGAGCAGCTGGTCTAATTGAATATGCCGATGGCGGTTATACCTACTATACAGATTTCCTTTTTCAGGCCATGTTCGCAGCCACAGGTGCAACCATCGTTTCCGGAGCTGTAGCCGGTAGAATCAAACTGAACAGTTTCCTGCTCTTCACAACTGTTTTTGTGGGTTTAGTCTATCCCTTTGTAGGAAGTTGGAAATGGGGTGGTGGCTGGTTAGACCAATTGGGCTTTTATGATTTTGCTGGTTCCACTTTGGTCCACTCCGTGGGGGGCTGGGGAGGCTTGGCGGGGGCTCTTCTTCTTGGGCCCAGGATTGGCAAATATGTGGGAGGCTTGGTCAACGCCATACCCGGATCCAATATGCCCTTGGCAACCATTGGTGTGTTCTTGCTCTGGTTGGGATGGTTCGGTTTTAATGGGGGTTCGGTTTTATCGGCAGATCCTGAAGCTGTATCCCGCACACTTGTGACCACTTGTCTAGCTGCCGCGGCGGGTGTGGTGGGGGCGTTTTTTACCTCGGAGTGGGTTCAGAAGAAACCTGACTTATCGATGGCTTTAAATGGATGCCTAGCTGGTCTGGTTGGCATTACAGCTGGCGCAGATACGGTCTCAGTGGGGTCTTCGGTCATGATTGGGTTTGCCGCTGGCGCACTGGTGGTGCTTTCCGTAATCTTTATCGACTCCAAGCTTAGAATTGACGATCCGGTAGGCGCTATTTCTGTACACCTGGTTTGCGGTGTTTGGGGGACCTTGGCAGTGGGTATTTTTAGTTTTAACCCCGAACACACTTTCCTGAAGCAGCTGGTCGGCGTTGGGGCATTCGGAGTGAGCGTTTTTGGCGTGGCCCTTCTCATATTTTGGCTCTTACGGGCGCTTGTGGGTCTCCGTGTGGACAGGGAGGAGGAGCTCAAGGGATTAGACATCGGAGAACATGCCATGGAAGCTTACTCTGGCTTCCAGGTGTTTACAACGAGTTGAGTGTAGAGAGAATGCTACGGCGCGGGAAGGAAGAGTGAAATGAAACTGATCATCGCCATGATACAGCCTCATAAACTAACTGATGTGAAACAAGCTCTTTTCGATGCACAGGTCTATAAGATGACGGTCTCAAATGCCTTAGGAGCTGGGGAGCAAAAAGGATATACGGAAGCCTATCGCGGGGTTATCACAGAAATCCAGCTTCTTAAAAAGGTCAGGATAGAGATTGCCGTCAACGAGGATTTTGTTGAACCCACTATCGCCGCGATTATCGAAGGAGCCAGAACTGGCAGCATTGGCGACGGCAAGATTTTTGTTGTCGACCTGCCAGAGTGTGTCAGGATTAGAACCGGTGAACGAGGCGGGAGAGCGATTGGCTAGATTTAAATACGATCAGGGGTGCTAAAAATGATCATGAGAAATCCTAAAAACGAATTGACCAACCATGCAAACGGTCTCTTAGAGAAAAGCTCAAGATTGACCTACCGGGGCCTCCTCAGGCTGATCAAAGAAAAAAACGTTGAATTCATCGATCTTAAATTCACTGACCTTCCCGGTTTGATGCAGCATTTTACGCTGCCGGTTAAAGAGTTTAACGAGGATTTGTTTCTTCATGGCATAGGGTTTGATGGTTCTTCCATTAGAGGTTTTCAGTCGATCGATGAAAGCGACATGCTGCTTAAACCAGATATGAAAAGTGCTTTTATCGATCCTTTCATGGAACACGTGACTTTAAGCTTCATCTGTAACGTGAAGGATCCGATCAGCCTGAAGATATACTCCCGTGATCCGCGAAGCGTCGCCCAGAAGGCCGAAAGGTATCTCGATACTACTGGGATCGGTGATACCGTCTATTTTGGCCCAGAGGCAGAGTTCTACATCTTTGATGAAGTTCGGTTCGATCAAACCTATAACCAGGGTTTTTACTTTATCGATTCTGAGGAGGGTTTCTGGAACTCAGGAAACGGAGCGAAACCCAATTTGGGATACAAACCTCGATACAAAGAGGGTTATTTCCCAACTCCCCCCATGGATAGTATGCAAGACCTGCGTTCGACAATGGTAAAGACAATGATGAAGATTGGTGTTGACGCTCAGTTGCATCACCATGAGGTTGGAACCGGCGGACAGGCAGAAATTGGTATCCAATTCAATACGTTGACCAATATGGCCGACAGTCTCATGAAGTACAAATACGTCACTAAAAATGTGGCCCATCATTACCACAAGACTGTTACTTTTATGCCCAAACCGATCTTTATGGATAACGGCTCAGGGATGCATGTCCATTTGAGTTTATGGAGAAGTGGTACGAATCTATTTTTTGAATTAGGTCGTTATGGTGATATCAGTGAATTAGCGGAGTACTGTATTGGAGGTATCCTGCATCATTCTTCAAGTCTTCTGGCCTTTACCAATCCAACCACAAATTCATTCCGAAGGCTCGTCCCCGGCTACGAAGCGCCGATTAACCTCATCTATTCAAAACGCAACCGAAGCGCCTGTATTCGTATTCCCATGTATTCCCCAAGCGAAAAGGCTAAACGGATCGAATTTCGAACACCGGATCCGTCATGCAATCCGTATTTGGCCTTTGCCGCGATTTTGATGGCCGGCTTGGATGGAATTGAGCACCGGATTAAACCACCTGCTCCTATTGATAAAGATTTATATGAATTGCCACCAGAAGAAAAAGCAAAGGTGAAATCCGTACCTGGTTCTTTAGAAAGGGTGATCGATGCCCTGGAAGAAGATCACGAATACTTACTTAAAGGAAATGTTTTTACACAGGACTTACTCCAAGTGTGGATCGATTATAAACGAGAGAAAGAGATTGATAACATCCGACTCAGGCCGCACCCTGGTGAGTTTGCATTGTATTTCGATATCTAATCCGTAGTGCCTGAATCGGAGTAAAACCTATTTATCTTTGAGCAAAAACAAAAAATGAAAGGAAGGATAAGAAAATGACGATGGGACTTTGGTTAGGACTAGTTATTCTCTTCTTTATCATCGCATTGGCCTTTACGAAGGCTTTCTTAAAAATCTGTCCCCCCAACCAGATATTGATCTTTTCAGGAAGGAAAACAAAGCTGAAAGATGGGACGCAGGTCCGCTACAGAATCATCAAAGGAGGCAGGGCCTTTAAGTTTCCAATCATAGAGACGGTTCAAAGTATGTCTTTGGAGACGATGCCGATCGAGATAGAGCTTAGTGGCGCTCTAGCTAAGGGGATTATTCCCTTAAATGTTGCTGGTATGGCGAACATCAAAATTGCTGGATCGGAAGAGGAAGGTCGATTGAATGCTGTTGAAAGATTCTTGGGGAAAAGGAGAGAAGATATCGCGCGAATCGCCAGAGAGACTCTCGAAGGCAGTTTGCGTGGTGTATTGGCTACCTTAACACCAGAGGAAGCCAATACAGAGAGACTCAAATTCGCTCAAGAAGTCATGAATGAAGCATCCGAGGATTTTCAAAGATTGGGCTTGGTATTGGATACGTTTAAGATTCACGGTGTTTCTGATACCCAGCGATATCTGGAGGCTATTGGAAGAAAGAAGAATGCAGAGGTCCAGAGTGATGCCCGAATTGCTGAGGCCGAGTCAGAAGCCGAGGCTCGAAAGGTAGCTGCCGCGGCTAAGAAGGAAGGTAATGTGGCTGAGGCGGAAGCTGAGATGATTACGGTGGAGGCTCGAAACAGGCTGCGAGTTAAAACAGCAGAGCTGGAGGCAAACAGCAATCAAGCTGAAGCAAGAGCAAAAGTTGCAGGTGACATCGCCAGAGTAGAGGAAGAGAAAACTCTTGAAGAAGCACGAGTTGATCTTAATAAAAAGAAACACGAAGCTGATATCGTTGTTCCCGCAGAGGCCGCTAAGCAGGCCAGTGAGTTACGTGCCAGAGGTGATGCGGCCAGAATTCTCGAAGATGGGAAGGCCACAGCCGATGCCGTCAGACTTATGCGTGAACAATGGGAGCAGGGAAATACCAGAGATCTTTTCTTAATTCAACTTCTGCCGGAGATTGTCGAGACAGTTAGCCAGGTCGTTAGTGAAAACCTGAGTATTGAAAAACTAACCATTGTTGATAGCGGAAACGGCAATGGTATCCCACAGCTGGTGAAGGGACTCACAGGTTCGGTCGTCTCAATCATAGAAGAGATCAAAAATGCGACAGGACTGGATAT